>JBDTTM010000196.1:0-7989 GCA_039930605.1 Bacteroidota bacterium | reverse complement strand
AAGAATGAAGGTCCAAAAATAGTTTTCGTGGTGGAAGCCCTGGTAATGCTTCGGTGTTGCCAGGGTTTATTATTTCGACATTTTTTGTGATGATTTTGGCCATTTCATGCCACTTACAATATGTCATTAACTTTTTATTTTAGTTGGTTCTCGGGTTTTCAATTTACTTTGCCGCACCATAAATACATCAGATGAAAAGAAAACTTATATCCTCATTGGCATTGCTATTCTTTATAGTTGGTTCCTGCAACAATGCTTCAGAAAAAAAATCTTCAGCGGCAAATATGAAACCCATCAGCGATTTCTTTGAAAAGTATTACAATGAACACAACCGCCTGTTCCCCATGGCAGCAACAAGCAATGGAGATAACCGCTTCAATGATTTGTTCCCTGATGATATCAGCGAAGCATACAGGGATACATTGAAGCACTTTTATCAATCGTATCTGGATTCTTTAAATACGTATGACGAGTCTGTCCTTTCGGAAAACGATCAGACGAGCTACGAAATTCTCAAATGGGATTTGGAGATGGCAATTGATGGATATAAATTTCATGATAACCTGATGCCAATTAACCAGTTTTGGAGTGCTACGCTCACATTCCCGCAATATGGCTCGGGGCAAGGCAACCAGCCTTTCAAGACGGTGAAAGACTACGATGATTTCCTAAAGCGGATTGATGGCTTTGCGGTTTGGTGTTCAACTGCAATTGACAATATGAAAAAGGGAATGGCGAATGGAGAAGTGTATCCGAAAATATTGATGGAAAGGGTTCTTCCCCAGATGAAATCGATGATCGTAAGTGATGTGAAGCAGAGTATTTTTTACATGCCTGTCTCAGATATGCCGAAGGATATCGCAGCGAACGATCACCAGCGCCTTGACAATGCTTATCAAAATGCTATCAAGACACAGATCGTTCCGGCTTATCAAAAGCTGCATGATTTTATCAAGGATGAATATATTCCGAAGTGCCGCGCAACAGCCGGTATCAGTGAGATTCCGAACGGAAAGGAATATTACAATTACCTCATCAAATTCTGGACGACTACTAATATGACTGCTGACGAGGTGTTTGATCTGGGGCAAAGTGAAGTGAACCGATTGCGCACTGAGATGGAAAAAATAAAGGACGAGGCAGGATTCAAGGGTAACCTGAAAGCATATTTTACTTATCTCAATAAGGACAAAAAGTTTTTTCCCTTCAATACAGCTAAGGAAGTGCTGGACTCATTTGAAAATATTCATTCAAAGATGCAGCCGCAGCTGAATAAATTGTTTGATGTTGTCCCGAAAACAAAATTTGAAATCAGGCAGACTGAAAAGTTCAGGGAAGCGAGTGCAAGCGCTGAATACAACCAGGGAACTGCAGATGGAACCCGTCCGGGTATTTTTTATGTTCCGGTTCCGGATCCTAAAAAGTTCAATACTTTCGGTATGGAAGATTTGTTTTTGCATGAAGCAATTCCCGGGCATCATTACCAGATTTCTCTTCAGCAGGAAAATGATTCGCTCCCAAAATTCAGACGCTTTACATGGTATGGAGCGTATGGAGAAGGCTGGGCTTTGTACACTGAATCTCTTGGAAAAGAACTTGGGTTGTATACAGACCCCGTACAATATTTCGGCGCTTTGAGTGAGGAAATGCATCGGGCCATCCGTTTGGTTGTTGATGCAGGTATGCATACCAAAGGCTGGACGCGTGAACAAGCTATTAAATTTTCTCTCGAGAATGAAGGTGAAAGCGAAGAAGCGATTACTTCTGAAATAGAGCGTTACATGGCAATTCCCGGACAGGCACTTTCATATAAGATCGGTCAATTGAAAATCCGTGAACTCCGCGCAAAGGCAGAAAAGGAATTAGGTGCAAAGTTTAACATTGCAAAATTCCATGATGCAGTCCTGGATAACGGTTGCCTGCCTTTGTCTGTGCTGGAACAGAAAATAAATATCTGGATACAGTCTGTGAAGTAGCAGATGCAGGGTTAAGCAATTCCTTCGTTCAGTCTTTCCGCATTCTCAGCAACCTGCAGCGCATCCAACATATCCTGTATGTCGCCACCAATAAATGAAGGCAGGTTGTGCATCGTTAATCCAATGCGATGATCAGTAATGCGGCTCTGTGGATAATTATAAGTCCGGATTTTTGCTGAACGGTCACCGGTGCTCACCATCGTTTTTCTTCTCTGTGCGATGTTGGCGTTGTGCTTTGATAATTCCTGCTCATAAAGTTTTGTACGAAGCATTTGCATAGCCAAAGCACGGTTCCCAAGCTGGCTGCGTTCCACCTGGCATACAACGACAATTCCTGATGGCTTGTGTGTGAGCTGCACCTTGGTTTCCACTTTATTTACATTTTGTCCGCCGGCACCACCACTTCGCGAGGTCTGCATTTCGATGTCGGCAGGGTTGATCTGAACATCTACTTCTTCGGCTTCCGGCAATACAACAACGGTTGCTGCTGAGGTATGAACGCGGCCCATCGTTTCAGTATCAGGTACGCGCTGCACACGGTGTACACCACTTTCATACTTGAGAATCCCATAAATCCCGTCGCCGGTAATTTTGAACACCACTTCTTTATAGCCCCCCATCGTTCCTTCGTTGGCATCCATGAGTTCAGTTTTCCATCCTCTCTTTTCACAATAACGCATATACATGCGGTACAGATCGCCGGCAAAAATGCTTGCTTCATCACCGCCTGTACCGGCACGAATTTCCATGATGGCGTTTTTCTCATCTTCCGGATCAACAGGAATGAGCATCACTTTAATTTCTTCTTCCAATACAATTTTTCTTTTCTCAAGCTCCTCCAGTTCAACCCGTGCCATATCTTTGAACTCCTCATCTTTTTCATTCCGCAACAAATCTTTTGAATGGTCAAGATTGCTGATCACATTTTGAAGGTCAGTGAATTTCACTACGATCTTCTGAAGCTCTTTGTATTCCCGGTTCAGTTGTGCGTACCGTTTCATGTCCCGCATGGAATCTGCATTGCTGAGTTCTTTTTCAACATCAGCGAAGCGGGATTTAATTAAGTCAAGTTTTTCTAAAATCATTTTTCTAAGACCCCATCGAATTACGAATGAAACCTAATGAATATACGAATTACGAATTCGAAAGGAATTCAATTGGGGCTGCAAGATATTTAGATTTAAGGATAGTAAAGGAATAAAAAATGCCGGGAATGAATTCTCCGGCATTTGTGTCTTTGTACTTTATACTTTGTACATAATACTTCTTTTTTTCTACCTCATCAGGTACATTTTACCCCATCCTTTTTTGAAATATTTATCGGCTTCTGACTCGCGGTGTTCGAGGTCGTTGCCATTGCTGAAGTCGGTGTATACTCTGTAAATATAGACTCCGTTTGCAAGCTGATCACCAAATTCGTCTTTGCCATCCCATGCATAATCGGTAATGTTTCTTCCGATATGGATATTGCCAAGTTCATTCTTCATGATTTCACGCACAACTTTTCCACTTACTGTCATGATGCGGATCTTCATGTGATCAGGCACTTCATTACCTGTTAGAACAAAGACAAAGCGGGTAGAGGTGGAGAATGGATTCGGATAATTCAGGATCTCCGTAATGGTTGACTTATTGATGACTTCAAACGTAATCTTGTAATTGTATTTTCCACTTTCGTTTTTCGAACGATCGGCAGCTTCAACCTCCAGCGTATAGATTCCGTCTTCCAGGAGCACCGGATCAAATTCAATTTTGCAACTGTTCTTCGGAAGGATGGCCGGGATGAAACGCATTCCGGCAGAATAAAACTGGTCGTTGAAGTTCAGCTGCTGTTTTGAATTCTGAGAAGGCGATTTCAAGTAAACACGGAAGTTGCTCGTGTCATTCAGTGCCAGGAATTTATTTTCATCATGCAACTGGACAACAATGTGCGGCTTACCGGAAACGATATCTCCATCCAGTATATGAATCGCATCAAAAGTTACATCGAGTATCGGGTTCACGACATCGCGATTGATGTTGAATTTCACTTCAGCAATATTGTTGAAATGGAATTGCTCAAGCTGGTGCAGGTTTCCAAATGGATTCGCTTCTACCCATAAACTGTTTTCACCATACAAACCGAAAGTGCTGTCGATAGTTACACTTGCTGTTAACGACTGCCCTGTACGCAAAGAATCAAGTTTGTAAGTTTTGATGTCATGACGTGTACGATCGCGGTCATACATATAGAAAGTCATTCCCAAACTATCCATCGGTACATTGCCAATGTTATCTACTGCAATGCTGAGTTTCACAGTATCCCCTTCAGAAACCGGATTCTTATAGAATGAATAGGTACGGCTTGCATTGAGTGCGCATTCAGGCGCTTCGTCAAAATAAATCTGCCAGCGATCCATTTGTGGTGGAGTGCGAAGCGGTAAATCTTCCAGGTATGCATTGAGTTTGAGATACGGATATTGCGTAGCACTGATCCCGCTAAGTGAATAGTCAGGTGTATTGGTTTGAATACCTGTTACCAAAGTATCCCATTTCGACAATGCCTGGTTAAAACCATAAATGTTGATACTTGCACTATCTGCAGTTGCGCCGTTCTCCAGCTGATGTTCACCCCAATGCAAATTCGTCCAGCTGGTGGCAGGACCGATCACTTCAGAAGTAATTGTTCCTCGGTACCATTTTGTTTCCAATACCCTGTTCAACGTGATGAGGGAATTTGGGGCACTACCGAAAATGGAAGTGTCAGTAGCACTATTTCCCCGCTGGGTATAAAAAATAAAAGGAAGGTTATCCTGAACAAGTCCTGCGTTGAAACCAAGGTCTGTTAATGCACCACTAAAATCAGGGCCGCAACCTGAATAAGCAAAAGGAAATGCACTGTACATGACAATATAGTTCCCATTCGGTACAGAATTTACAAAATTCCGCATCGCAAGAATTTGGGCAGGATCACCGCACCTGAAAATAAAATAGTTTTCTGCACGGGCACGGCAAGTGTATATCGTATTGACATCAGTTATACAATCCCCGTTCGGATCAGTGAATGTATTGGCTTGGCCAACATTGTTGTTGCAAGTATTCCATGGAATAAGTGTGAGTGAATCAATAACTACAACATGTATTGATGGAATACCCTGACAGAAATTATATTCCCATGGTTCGCCATTCAGCGTATAGCCGGTGGCATTGTATTCTCCCGCCTGAGAAGGGGAGCCATAATCTGTAACGTCAAGTGATTTTACATTTTGCCCAAACTGGTAAATACGTTGTGTACTATCCTGGCTTGCGTTTTCATATCCATCTTTCCTGAACTGGAAGAAGTGCGCCTGGCTCCAGCCGGTTTTATTTGGAATGTAAATGAATGAGCTTTCGTTTTTATTTACTGTAGTTGTATCATCATATACACGCCAGTAATAAACAGTATTTGGCAATAAAGAATAATTCGCAGGAGACCATGAAACAACGCCACCACTCGACTGGATAAAATTAAACCTGTATAGTGGGCTGTGTGTTCCGGGATCGTCATTGAAATAGGATGTGTCAATTTCAAATTTGTAAGTGCGCATGGTCCCCAAAGGATTTGCTGTGGAAGCTTTCAGCGTTACAGTAGAGTAGGGGTGTATCGCATACTTTGGCGGATAGATTGGGATGATATCATTTGAATAAATGAAGAGCGAGGTTGTAGCAATATTATTCGAGACGTCCTGCATTTCCGGAATGGTATCAGGATTCAGGTCAACCTTTACAGTAAATGTGTTGATGCCGGCGCCATTGAGTCCTGATACTTTCATGTTGATGGAAAGATCATCCTCATAATAACAGCGTGGACGGGCAATTGTATAAACTGAATCCACACCATTTGGAAGCGTTCGCGTGATGGTTACCCGGAATGTATCACTTACGGCCTGTGCATAGTTGCGCGTTTTGAAATGAATGGAAAATGTATCCATGTCGGCAGTGATGACATTTGGTGTGAATGAAATATTGCTTTCTTCTGCAACCAGGTCAGGTTTTGGCCATGAATTGTAACGTAGCATCGGGTCACCCTGCAGCGACATCTCGTTTACAACCCGCTTGATTCCTGAGTTACCGTTGTAATTGTCCTGGAGACATTGAATCGTGTGCTGCATTATTTTTCCGATAGGCTCACCATAATTCCTGTAGGAGATGTTCCGGTAAAGAGACGTATCGTATAAGTATAGATAATAAGCATCTCCCAAACCTACACTGGCGAGAAAGGCAATCGCTGCTTTGCCCTGGGCCATTACAAATGCCTCGCTGTTGCTTTGATCATGTGTATGAAAATTTCCGGCAAAGCAGGAACTTGCCATGATGATCGGGTATCTTCCATAGTTGGTGTAATTACTTGGAAGGTCAGTTGCAATATCAAAACTGGAACCGGAGGCATGACCGAAGAAGAGCATCATGGAAACTCCGTTATCAATAGCATTTTTAATCTGCGCAGTCAATCCAAATTCAACAGGGTCGGGACTGTTTTTGAAAAATGAAGTGACGTGCCCGCCATACAATGTGTCTTGTATCACATCTTTCAAGCTGTTGAGGTTGGAACGGAAGGCATCCTGTTCCGATATGTTTTCTCCGCCACCAAAGTGCAGCACTTCTTTCATCCACGATTCAGGAGTTGCAGCATTCTGTTTGCCTTCATACTCTTTTACTTTGTTGAGGTAATTTGCAATGTCAACCTGGTTATTGGCACTTAACCTCCCGATTGGAATGGCAGGCTCAAACAGCGAACCATTTACACCATAAGCCATTGCTAAATCGGAGGTGGGATATCCATAGGAACCAACCTGGCAGATGCTCCAAAGCCCGGGATTATGTCGCATGCTGTATGGTTCAATGGATTTACCGACCAGGAATATGGACTGTGGTTTCGGCACGTTCCATTTGTCGAGAATGAAATGCACAAAATTCCGCACAGCACGTCCGTGGTTAGAAATTCCATACCCAAACTGGTCGTACAACTCCGCTGCATCAACAACGACAACTCGGTTGTGATTCCCGGTTGTAATGTTCCGATAGTCTTTATACCCGCCACCAATTGTTATTGCATTCTTTAAACCAGCATTCGTGATAATGATATATGCTGAGTCAACAGCAAGGCTTTGAATGTTATTAAATCTGCTCGGACCGGTTTGAAACACATAATTAATTCTGGAGATTGCCTGGTAAGCGACAGTATTTATTCCTCCGCTACTTGCCAGCACGCAGAATTTCGGATTGGCGCTTCCGTCATTCGGTATCACTGTGCTTACGTTAGAATTATTCTGCGTGACATAAATTCGTTTGTGATTGGTAATATCATACAATACAGTCCCACTTGCAGCATTGTTGAAATTAGTGAGGTTCAATGCAGTTCTGCCGAAGTTGACATCATCTGGTACATACATTTTAAACGATGATGCGTTTTCCATATCCGGCGTGTGTGGATATTTTACAGAGAGGTTTACAAATGAGATCCTGTTTGTTGGATAGCCGGCTCCCTGTGGGTAGAGCGTATAAGTAAAGTTGGTGCTTGTATTCGTGAATAAGGCAGGAGCAATTGAAAATGAATTGTTCCTCACCTGGTAACCGATAAACTGTTCACGGAAGTTGATACCTGGTGCAGTGATTGCGTAATCCTGTGCATTGTTATTCGAGCCTGTGATTGTAGTTTTGATTTCAAAATTCGGTCCTGCAGCAAAAACGTTCTGTGTATTAATGCTTTTTACTGTTACAGGGTTTGCATCTGATAAAGTAGTGCCCACGTGCCCTTCAGCATTTACATAGTCCACGTCCTGGTCAGGGTAACCCACATTATATTCCTGCGATTCTTCGAGATAAGATTCCTTAATGAAATATGGAAATGGATTGCTGTAGTCAGTATCAGTGAAAGGAGTGAAGCGCTTTCCTGCTGTTGTTGGACTGTATGTCAGAAAATAAACTGCTGTATCAGTGATTAAGCTGTAATTTGGATTGGGCTGCCAGGTGCTGTCTTCATACAATTGTTTGT
>JBDTTM010000195.1:0-8033 GCA_039930605.1 Bacteroidota bacterium | reverse complement strand
ACAAGCTGTGCATCGAATGTTCCCCAATCGGAATACAGGTGATCAGGATTTTGGTTTGATGAAGCAACACTGCTGTCACCAAAATTCCAATTCCACAAATGAATCTGGTCATCCACTTCTGACGGTTCGCTGAGATCAGTAAAATGGCTGACGTTATTCAGGCAAACCGCATTGCTTGTAAATGATGCAAGCGGCAATTGATAAAACGAAACAGAAATCGAAGCCGAAGTTGCACATCCATGATTAGAAGTAACGGTTAGCAAGACAGGATCAAGTGAAGCGCCGGGTGTAAATGTGTGACAAGGATTTACATCGTCAGAAAAATTTGTACTGTCGGAAGCGACATCACCAAAGTTCCATTGCCATGAGGTAATCGAGCCGAAGGAGATTGCAGACAAATCTGTAAAACAGGTAGGGTCTCCCACACATGCGCGGTTCGCACTGAATGCTGCTACCGGCAATGCATAAAATGAAACAGGATGTGATGCGAGGTCAATGCAACCCTGGTCTGAAGTTACTTTTAGAACAACAGGGTTGAGATTCGCACCTGTTGTAAACGTATGACAAGGATTTGCCTGGGTCGAATTATTGGAAGCGCCAGAAAGTGTATCACCGAAATTCCATTCCCAGGATAAAATGTCGCCGGAAGAAATTGTTGAAAGATCACTGAAGCAGGTTGTATCAGCCGGACAAGCCAGCAAAGAAGAGAATTGAGCAAGCGGCTCCGGATTTACAATCACTGCAAGCGTAACAGTATCACGACAACCATGCGCAGTTATTGCAATCAGCTTGGTGTTGAATGTTCCGCTGGATGTATAAGTATGCAAAGGATCCTGTGAAATAGAAATGCCACCATCTCCGAAAGTCCAATACCATTGTGTTGGTGACGCAGAAGAGAGATCATTAAAAACGGTTGGAAAACTTTCACATACAGGAGGCGCGCTAAAGTTGGCTACAGGCATAGGATGCACTGTAAACGGATTCGCAACTGATGAAGAGCATCCGCCAGCCGAAGTTACGGTGAGGGTAACGGTATATGTATTTGCAACTGTGTAGATATGTGAAGGATTCTGTAATGCAGACTGAACCCCGTCACCGAAACCCCAATGCCATGCAACAATCGGATCATTTCCAACAGGCGTGGAATGATCAGTGAAAGCAGTCGCATTGCCAAAGCATACATCCATTCCTGTGAATGCAGCAACCGGCGAAGCACTCGTTGCGATTCCTGAAAGAGTAACAGTATCTATACATCCTGATTGAGCTGTAACAATAAGAGTCGCGGTGAAATTTCCTCCCACATAAGTAACTACAGGATTTTGCTGCGTTGAAGAGGAAGGATTTCCTCCCGGAAAACTCCAGTGCCAGGCAATGATTGGAAGACCGCTTGATGTTGTGCTGTTATCATGAAAGTTCACAGCGCCGCAAGTAGCAGTATATGTAAAGTTCGGATGGATTCCCTGTGGTTGCGGAACGAAAATTTCATAAAAGCTACAACCGGTTGGTGGTTGTACCGCTACCATAAAAGTATCTCCCGGTTGCGGGTACACAATAATATTCTGTGTGGTTTGCCCGCCCGGATACCAGTGATAAGTATAATTGATAGAAGGATCATCAGGTCCGCGAAGCGTATCTGCCACTCCGTAACAATCTGTCGAAGAACTTCCCTGGAGAATGCCGCAGTTGAAATCCCAATAGGATTGTGCAAAGTGAGCACCCCAGATACAATCAGCATTTGTAATGATGAGTGTAACTGTCTGCCCGACATAAGCGGAAAGATTTACACCAACTGTTGTCCATGGTTTATATTTTGCGCCGCATGTTCCCTGGAAAAAACCAGGAAGAGCAGCACCCATTGGATCAGCACCTTCGTAATGAAAATAAGCACAGGGAATCGTATCTCCGGAAGGATTCAGCATGACAAACTCAGCAAACGGACGTTCACCATCAGGGTGCCCGGCATCTTCAAGTACGAGTGCGTAGGCATAAATAAAATTGGTGTCGGTTACTGCAACGGTAAGTGGGTAAACCAATTGCTCTGTGATTGAACCGGCCATTTGTTGTTCACCGAGTAGAATCGAAGTACTTCCAAATCCAGGTGCCACAAGAGGCAATGGTGGATCATTGGGATTAAAACCTGGCGTACAAATGTCTAATCCCGGACCGCTGTTCAGGGTAAAATTGGGAGCGGAGGGAGTTCCCAAAGGCCCCCAAAGCGGAGGATTTCCGTTTGAGTTGTCGCCGACAGCACCTTGCCACGCACCCCATCCGCTTTCACCGCTCATTGCGTTGCAGACTGCGCAGGTAACGGGATCGCCGTTTCCATTTCGTATGTTTTGAGCGCTGCTCCATTGCACATGTAATCCTTTTTCCCATAACAGCCGGTGTTGTTCTACCAGTTTATCTGCAACTGCAACCGGCAAGCCATCGGCAGCCATTCTTTCCCTTAAAACTTTTTCATCGAAACCGGTGGAGCGTTGTTGTACAAATGAAACGGGTTTTTCTTTATAGTAAACCTGCTGAGCCGTTGACTTCGTAATATACAGCAGACAGAGTGAAAAAAAAAGAATAAGTTTAATAAAAAAAAATCTCATCTCAGGATGAAGTCATTTGAGTTAATTACAATCAAGATCTGAAGTGTCCGGTTTCCGTGTGTATCGGTTGGTTAATTTCCGGAGAGTCAAGTTTGAGCACTAAGAAATACAAAAATCTGAAGGGAGCAAAATAAAATTTATAGTTTGTTTACAAAGTGAAGAAGGCAGGGCCTTGAAATCATTTTCTATCTTTACTCACTGCATGGAAGAAGAAAAAAATAAAGACCCGAAAACAAAGGTCAACAATTATATCAAGTATTCATCTCTGGTCTTCCAGATGGCAGCATTGATAGGTCTGGGCGTGTGGGGCGGCAGGAAGCTCGATCAATACATGGGCTTAAAATTTCCCGCATTTACACTGTTGTTTTTGTTCATTGCAATTTTCGGGGGTATGTATTGGACGCTGAAAGACCTCATCAGGAAAAAATAATTGAGATGATTACATTCGCGCCTGAAACTGCAAATGAGAACATTCCTATTTAAACTGATATTATTTTCTCTTGGTGTGGGCATTGTTGATTTTTGCTGGAATATGTTTGTTCCTGCGAATCAGATTCCGCATCCCGAAGCCATAATCCTTATTTTTTTCGTGATTACGGCATTGTTTCATTATGTGATTACTAAGAATAAAGAAGCCCGTCCACAGGTTATTGTGCGGTATTACATGAGTGGAACAGTTTTGCGGCTATTCCTTTATATTATCATTTTACTTCTTTATCGTTTTATTGATAAGTCAACACTGATTCCGTTTGCCATTGCTTTTATATTGCATTATTTCTTATTTACAGCTTTTGAAGTGATCTCCTTAATGAAGCAGTTTCGTAGCCAATAACAAACCTCACCGAATTACGAACGAAACGCTACTAATATGACGAATTTCGTAATTCGTATATTAGTATCGGATTCGTACTTCGATGGGGTCATTAAGTCTTAAAATTTTTACGGCTTCCCTGCATTGTCATTTACAGAGAATGTTTACTTTTGCGGCCTCAAAAACCTAAAACGAATAAGCGCATTCATTTTCAGCGAGTTATATAAAGATGATTCAATTAGATAGTAAGAAAGTAGGCAATAGGCATTATACAATAGGCAATGGATTAATTGTACGGGTTGTATTTGCGTTACTATTTGTGTTGACAAGCTTTTTTGCGTTTGCGAATGATGAAGCAGTTGTTGATTCGGCATCAATAAATACAGAGGCGACTGAAGGACATGCAGAAAAAGGAGGAAAATTCAGTGCCGGAAAACTGATCATGGGCCACATTGCTGATTCGCATGACTGGCACATCTACGGCAGCGAAGAACATCCGGTATCAATTCCTCTTCCAATCATCATATACAATAAGGAAAAAGGATTCAGTGTATTTTCTTCCGGCAGGTTTGAACATGGACATGCTGCTTATGAAGGATATAAACTGGAAGAAGGGAAAATTATTGCAGAAGACGGATCTTCATTTTATGATCTTTCCATCACCAAAAATGTAATGGCAATTTTCATTGCTGCGGGATTGATGCTTTTCATTTTTGTCGGAGTCGCAAAAACTTATGCACGTAACCCAGACAAAGCACCAAGTGGATTTCAGAATGCGATTGAGCCCATGATTATTTTTGTGCGTGATGATATTGCAAAGGCCGCTATCGGTGAAAAGAACTACGCGAAGTTCATGCCTTACCTGCTCACGATTTTCTTTTTCATCTGGATCAATAATATCCTCGGACTCATTCCTGTTTTTCCTGGAGGCGCTAACGTAACCGGAAACATCGCAGTTCCACTGGTGCTTGCAACCTGCACATTAATCATCACTTTATTTTACGGCAATAAACATTACTGGCGGCATATCCTGGCAATGCCCGGAGTACCGAAAGCAGTTTTAATAATCCTCACACCACTTGAAGTATTGGGAATTTTCCTGAAACCATTTGTGTTGATGATACGACTCTTTGCAAATATTCTTGCAGGACACATTGTGGTGCTCGTATTCTTCTGCCTCATTTTCGTTGCAGGTGCAGCGTCATTTGGAGCTGGACTGGGAGCAGCAATCCCATCGGTAGCTTTTACCATCTTTATCAACGCACTTGAATTGCTTGTAGGATTTTTACAGGCATTTGTATTTACATTTTTATCAGCCATTTATTTCGGAATGGCAACTACAGAACCGGAACATCATTAATCATACTAATAAATCTTAATCATTACAACTATGACTTCTTTATCAATTCTTCTCGATGCATCAATGGCACAGGCAGGTGCAGTAATCGGTGCCGGTCTGGCAGCAGTAGGTGCAGGTATCGGCATCGGAAATATCGGCGGCAGCGCATTGGAATCAATGGCCCGTCAACCTGAAATGAAAGGCGATCTTGTGTCAAACATGTTCGTTGCGGCGGCACTCGTAGAAGGTGTTGCACTTGCAGCGGTTGCGTTGGCGTTCATCGTTGGACTTGCGTAATTGAAAAAGTTTGAAGTGATGAAGTAATTAAGTGATGAGGTTATTAACCAACTCGCTTCTTCATCACTTAATTACTTCATCACTTAATAACGTGAAAAAATGAAATTAGTAACACCCGACATCGGTTTACTCTTTTGGATGCTCGTATCGTTCGGCATCGTACTTTTTCTTTTGAGGAAGTTTGCCTGGAAGCCTATTCTCGCATCTTTGAATACGCGCGAAGCTTCTATTTCTGAAGCGCTGAATACAGCGAAGAAGGCAAAGGAAGAAATGGCTTTGTTGAAAGCGGATAATGAAAAGCTGATTCAGCAGGCGCGTGGAGAACGTGATGCATTGTTGAAAGAAGCCCGCGATACCAAGGATGCCATCATTGCAGAATCAAAGGTAAAGGCACAGGCAGAAGCGAATAAGATTATGGCGAATGCCCGTGAAACCATCAACACAGAAAAAAATGCTGCCATCGCCGACCTGAAAAACCAGGTGGCAAGCATGAGCATTGATATCGCTGAAAAAATTCTTCGCCAGGAATTAAGCAAGGATGAGAAACAAAAATCCCTGATGGAGAATCTGATGAAAGACATTTCGTTGAACTAAGACAAAAATGTTAGAAACAAAAGTTGCCAAACGATACGCCAAGTCACTGCTCGATCTCGCAAAAGAGCGGGGAGAACTTGAGGCCATTAACAATGACATGAAGCTGCTCGCAGAAGTTTGTGAGAGTAGTCATGACCTGCGTGTGTTGCTGGGCAGCCCGATCATTAACGGAGATAAAAAGTTGTCAATCCTGAAACGCGTTTTCTCAGGAAAAATTTCGGAATTGTCCATGAGCTTTTTTGAAATTATCACTCACAAAGGCCGCGAAGGACAACTGGAAGGAATTGCAAAGGAATATATCCGCACCCTGAAAGAGTACAAAGGAATTCAGACAGCAATTGTTACATCAGCAATCGGGCTTGATGACAAACTGAGAACAGAAGTGTACAGGATCATCAAGGAAAGTCTGAACAGCGAAATTGAATTGATCGAAAAGGTTGACAAAGATCTCATCGGAGGATTTATTCTGCGCGTGGGCGACAAACAATATGATGCAAGTATTTCAAGAGACCTGCGGATGATGAAGCAGGAGTTGATAGATAATTCTTACATAAGAAAGAATTGAAAAGTAAGTACACAGTCTACAATAGACAGTAGACAATCTACATTATTCCGGAATCATTGTCTACTGTTTATTGTCTGTTGTAGACTTCGATCTTAAAATTGACAGATAGAATATAGAGCGACTAGAATCACAATTATTAATCATAACTAAAATGGCTGAAGTAAGACCCGACGAAGTTTCCGCAATACTGCGCCAGCAGTTAGCCGGCTTCAAAACCGAAAACGAACTCGAGGAAGTAGGTACAGTACTCCAGGTGGGTGACGGTATCGCACGTATATATGGTTTGACAAAAGTTCAATCAGGAGAGTTGATTGAATTTGAAACAGGGCTGCAAGGCATCGTGTTGAATCTTGAAGAAGACAACGTGGGTGCTGTGTTGCTCGGTAAGTCGAACGACATCAAAGAAGGTGACGTTGTAAAACGTACCGGCAAAATCGGATCCATCAAGGTGGGCGAAGGAATGTTGGGACGTGTTGTCGACACCCTCGGTAACCCTATTGACGGTAAAGGTCCGATCACAGGCGATTTATATGAAATGCCTTTGGAGCGTAAAGCACCTGGGGTAATTTATCGTCAGCCGGTGAATGAGCCGCTACAAACTGGTCTCAAAGCGATTGATGCGATGATTCCAATCGGCCGCGGACAGCGTGAGTTGGTTATCGGTGATCGCCAGACAGGAAAGACAGCTGTGTGTATTGATACGATCATCAATCAAAAAGAATTTTATGAAAAAGGTGAGCCTGTATTTTGCATTTATGTTGCGATCGGACAAAAAGGTTCTACCGTTGCACAGATTGTAAAAACGCTTACTGAATACGGAGCAATGGCTTATACAGTAATTGTATCTGCAACAGCTGCAGAGCCTGCACCGATGCAGTTCTTTGCGCCGATGGCAGGAGCTGCTATTGGAGAATTTTTCCGCGACACCGGCCGTCCGGCATTGATCGTGTATGATGATCTTTCCAAACAGGCAGTTGCATATCGCGAAGTATCTCTCCTTCTCCGCAGACCACCGGGACGTGAAGCATATCCAGGTGACGTATTCTATCTTCACTCAAGATTGCTCGAGCGTGCAGCGAAAGTGAACAATACAGACGAAATCGCAAGACAGATGAATGATCTTCCCGAATCCATCAAGCACATGGTGAAAGGTGGCGGATCATTGACGGCTCTCCCGATCATCGAAACTCAGGCGGGTGACGTATCAGCATACATTCCGACAAACGTAATCTCCATCACTGACGGACAGATTTTCCTTGAGTCGAATTTGTTTAACTCAGGTGTGCGTCCCGCTATCAACGTAGGTATTTCTGTATCACGTGTAGGTGGAAATGCACAGATCAAATCCATGAAGAAGATTGCAGGAACTTTGAAACTTGACCAGGCGCAGTACCGTGAGCTGGAAGCGTTTTCAAAATTCGGTTCCGACCTCGATGCTTCTACAAAACAAACGCTTGAAAAAGGTTCGCGCAACGTGGAGATTCTGAAGCAAGGTCAGTACTCACCGATCGCTGTAGAAAAACAAATCGCAATCATTTACCTGGGAACAAAAGGATTGCTGCGCGATGTTCCTGTGAAGCGCATCGGTGAATTCGAAAATGAATATGTAGCATTACTCGATGCGCAATATCGTCCTACTCTGGATGCATTGAGAAAAGGAACGCTGGATGATACGATTACAAGTGTGTTGGAGACTGTTGCGGCAGGGCTGACGCCGAAGTACAAGAATTAAATTAGCAGTGGGCAGTTGGCAATAAGCAAGAACAGCCAAAGAAGAAAGTTGGCAGATAGCAGTTGGCAATAAGCAAGAACAGCCAAAGAAGAAAGTTGGCA
>JBDTTM010000194.1:0-8042 GCA_039930605.1 Bacteroidota bacterium | reverse complement strand
AGAAATAAAATTAATATTTTAAGAACTTTCTTCATCCTTTCAACCCTTGTTTAGATGTAAACGCAGCTGCTAATTTTGCAGGCGCTATGTTGGAGTACGAGATCTTTGCAGCGTCAACCAGCATATCCTTTTTGATTTTAGCGAGGTTCACATAGGTAAATCCCTTTTTCCCCCAGGCGCCATGAACCGGGTAAATTGCTCCTTTGCTGATGTCACTAAATACACTTTGGTCTACCGGTGAAAATTTAAGTACAGCTAATTTTTCTTTTTCATCCAGCGTTGCAAATATCTTTTTCTTCACTCTAAATGAAGTCTTGTGAAAATGCGATTTCTCCTCCGCTTCGGGGAATGACAGTACTAACTTTCTAAATGAATCTATACTTACCATTGTTACTTTTTCTGGCTTCTGGCTGCTGGCCGCTAGCTTCTTGCCATGGAATCTTCAATTGAGTTTGGTTCTTCTTGGTATTGTTTTCTTGATTCTTGGCTCTGGCTTCTGGCTTCTGGCCGCTTGCTTCTTGCCACGGATTACTCAACTATATATTCACAATTCACAATCGAACGCTCCGCGCTTGCCAACTGCTAACTGCCGACTGCCAACTGGCTGCTGGCTGCTGGCCACTGTCTCATACCTAAAATCTCATTTCGCATATATCAATTCTCTTCTTAATAATCGCTTGCCTAACGGATCTTCTCTTTTTTTCGTCCAATAAATCATACCTATTTTCCTACACCTAAAAAATAATCCCATAACTATTGGTTTCAAAAGGATTTCCTCTACCAGATATTTGCATCCATAATTACTTCTTCGAATACGCCGGCACAAATAAAAGTAATTGATCTCTAACAATTAAATTTTAAAAACTATGAATGGTTTAAAAAACAGCGTCCGCCTGATCGGACACATCGGAACAAATCCGGAAACAAAAGAGCTGGAAGGCGGGAAAAAAGTCTCCCGTTTTACCCTCGCAACAAATGAAATTTACAAAAATGCAAAAGGTGAGAAGATCAAAGACACCGTATGGCACAACCTCGTGCTTTGGGGAAAAACTGCTTCTGTGGCAGAAAAATACCTCGAAAAAGGGTCTGAGATCGCCATTGAAGGCAAACTGACCAGCCGTAGCTACACCAGCAAGGAAGGAGAAAAAAAGTATTTCACTGAAATTGTCGTCGGTGAACTACTGATGTTGGGTAAGAAAAGTTGATTTCCTTTCTCTGCTGTTCAATCCCGTTTCGCACCGTAATTTATGGTGCGGAATGGGATTTTTTTATTTTCAAAACCATGTTATACTTTTGCTGTATCTTATTCATAAAAGAGATGCCGACAAAAGACAAACGTGTAGACGTATACATCACGAAAGCCCAACCTTTCGCACAACCTGTATTAAAAAAAATCCGTGAGCTGGTTCACAAAGCTTGTCCTGATGTGACAGAAACAATCAAATGGGGAATGCCATTTTTTGAATACAAAGGTCCGATGTTCGGAATGGCAGCATTCAAGAAACATTGTGTTGGCGGATTCTGGAAACACAAACTTTTGAACGACCCGAAAAATTATTTAAGCGAAAGAAAAAATCAGGGCGGTACAGCTATGGGAAATTTAGGTAGCATGACTTCTCTCAAAGACCTTCCGCCGGATAATGCAATGATTAATTTCATCAAACAAGCAGCCAAATTGAATGATGATGGCGTTAAAGTCATTAAGAAACCTGCTGTGAAGAAAGCCATTGTAATTTCAAGGGAATTAACAGATGCATTGGCCTCAAATAAAAAGGCAACTGTGAATTTCGAAAATTTCTCTCCTTCACAAAAAAGGGAGTATGCTGAATGGATCACTGATGCCAAAACGGAAACAACTAAAAACAAGAGGCTGAAAACTTCCGTTGAATGGATCTCTGAAGGCAAACAACGGCTTTGGAAGTATCAGAAAAAAAAATAACGACTTGCTTTTTTTCCGTAAATTAATTCCGGATTCTTAAAGCGAAAAAAAGCAATAGCCCGATCGCAATTATTTCCCCGGCCGAAAAAAGGAAATCAGAAAAAAATGACCCCGTCATCCAAAAAACCAGCTGATTGTTCCTTCTGCCCATTCTCTGGTTACCCTTAGGAAGCACAATATAAATAAGATTCCTTTAGAACAATCGCTGCCGCGATAAAAAAAAGGAGTAGTAAATGATTATAAAGTATTATACTTTTGGTCTTCGACCTTTCTCAATAATTCATTTTAACGGTTACCTTAAAAACTAATTACCATGAAAACCAACAATCCAGAACGCAGCGTTGAACGCAGAGGATTCCTCGGAGCGCTTGCAACAGGAGCTGCAGCCATCGGACTTGCAGCTATTACCTCACCGTTTAAACTCAGTGCACAGACGCCGAAATCAACCCCGGTAAAAAAAATGGCAGGAACAGTCCATCCTGCTGACTTATGGTTCAACAAAGTAAAAGGAACGCATCGCGCAATCTATGATGCAACAAGTCCGCATGAAGTTTTTCCTTTTGCATGGCCCAGGGTTTTCCTGCTGACCAATGCGGCTACAGGTAGCCCGGAAAGTGATTGTGGTGTTGTTGTTGTAATGCGTCACGAAGCCATTGGCTATGCATTCAAAGATAAGATGTGGGAGAAGTATGGATTTGGAGAATTTTTTAAAGCCAATGAAATCGGACCTGCATTCCAGGCAGCCGATGCTGCAACTGCCACCAAGACACGCAACCCGTTTTGGAATCCCAAACCTGGTGATTTCAAATTGCCTGGATTCGGTCCCGTGCCGATCGGCATCAATGAACTGCAGACAAGTGGCGTGTTATTTTGCGTCTGCAATGCAGCAATGACTGTATTCTCCACTGTACTTGCAGATAAGATGGGAATGAAACAGGAAGAAGTGATGAATGAATGGATGAGCGAACTCATTCCGGGCATCCAGGTTGTTCCTTCAGGTGTATGGGCCGTGGGACGCGCGCAGGAGCATGGCTGTAAATATATTTTTGCAGGTTAATATTTTAAAAATGGAAACCAAAAAAGAGCTTGGTTGGTAGATCATCCGGGCCTCTTTTTTGAGAAAGAGAATAGTCTATTTAGAAATAAACCAGGTTAAAAATAATTTTCATGAAAAAGTTAATACTCGCAATCCTACTGCTGTTCGGCTGTACTGAATTGATTTGCGCGCAGGCAGCTCCTTACAATGTTGTATTTGATGTAACATCAAAAGACACGCTCGTACACCAAATGGTGATCCACTGGGTAAATGAAATAACCAGCATGCATCCCGAAGCAAAAATTGAAATTGTATTTTATTCCAAGGCATTGGATATGGTAACAAAAAATAAATCAGTTGTTACAGATGACGTAGTAAAATATGCTGCCATGAAAAATGTCTCTTTCAAAGTCTGCGAAGTGGCAATGAAAAGCAATAAAGTTGATAAAAGCCAGTTGTTACCGGGTGTCAGCACAGTCCCAGATGGCATCTACGAAATTATATCCCGCCAGCATGACGGCTGGGGTTACATCAAGGCGGCAAGATAAAAAGGCTGAACCAATTCTTTTTTTTGCGAAAAGCTTTCTAAAAAGAAATTGATATCTTTTCGCCCTGGATATTTATGGAGATCATCGGTTATATCTGCGCATCACTCATTGGCATCTCATTGGGTATTTTAGGAAGCGGTGGTTCCATCCTCACTGTTCCAATCATGGTTTACCTCATGAACATAAATCCTGTGGATGCTACAGGATTGAGTTTATTTGTAGTAGGTATCACAAGTGCAACCGGAGGCATCACCTATTGGCGGAAGAAACTGGTCGATATGAAAACGGCCGTGATATTTGCAACTCCATCTATTATCAGCGTCTTTCTTACCAGGAAGTATTTAATGCCATTAATTCCTGACCCGGTATTCTCATCATCGTCATTTATTCTTTCTAAAGAGCTTTTTATCCTCATCTTATTCTCTATACTGATGGTAGTCGTTGGATATAATATGATTCGGAAAGCAAAATTTAAGGAGGCCGAAGCTGAAGAATTTCACTCTTATAATTATCCTGGTTTGATTGCAATAGGTTTGGTGTCCGGAATTCTAACAGGTATCCTCGGAGTTGGGGGAGGATTTATTATTATCCCGGCCCTGGTACTTTTTGCAAAAATTCCTGTGAGGATGAGTGTAGGAACATCCTTGTTGATTATTGCCGTCAACTCACTGGGCGGCTTTACGCAGGAAGTGATGTCGCGAAATGCGCAGATTGATTACAACTTCCTTATCCTGTTTGCTCTATTTTCAGTTGCAGGTATTTTTATCGGACTAAGGATATCCTTAAAACTTAAACCTGCCAACCTTAAAAAACTGTTCGGCTGGTTTATTATACTCATGGGTGTGAGCATTTTTATAAAGGAAATTTTTTTCAGGATATAATAAATCCTGGCCCTGAATCAATAAGCCAGCACACTTCCCAGCCATCGCTCCACCTGGGCCACCTTCATTCCTTTTCTCTTCGCATAATCTTCCACCTGGTCTTTCTCAATCTTACCAATGGAAAAATAATGTGCATCCGGATGTGCGAGGTATAAACCACTTACTGCAGCAGTTGGAAACATCGCCAGGCTTTCTGTCAGAACAATACCGGTATTTTTTTCAA
The DNA here is from genome assembly GCA_039930605.1 of Bacteroidota bacterium. GTDB lineage: Bacteria > Bacteroidota > Bacteroidia > AKYH767-A > 2013-40CM-41-45 > JAPLDB01. The sequence goes on along the minus strand of JBDTTM010000194.1, from coordinate 3,415 downwards.
CATCAAGCAATTTCCACAAGGTCAATTTCTCTGTATGATCCGGCTGGGCAGGATAACCGGGCGCGGGGCGAATTCCCTGGTATTTTTCTTTGATGACCTCTTCATCGGTCAGGTTTTCGGCTTTGGCATAACCCCATATTTCTGTCCTCACTTTCTTGTGCATCAGTTCCGCAAAAGCTTCTGCTAACCTGTCGGCAAGCGCTTTCAACATGATGGATGAATAATCATCATGATCCTTCTCAAATTCTTCGATCCATTTTTCTATTCCAAATCCGGTAGACAAAGCAAACGCACCTAAATAATCTCCCGATGGTTTCAGAAAATCTACCATTGCAATATTTTTTTGTCCAGCTGATTTCTGTGATTGCTGCCTGATAGAATGTAACGTCGCCAACTTCTGCTTCCCCGATTCATCATAAACTTCAATGTCGTCATTCAATGAATTCGCCGGGAATATTCCAATTACTGCTTTTGCTATTAGCCACTTTTCAGATATAATCTGCAGCAACATTTTCTGGGCATCATCAAAAAGTTTTTTCGCCTCTTCGCCACGCACCTTATCATTGAATATTTTTGGGTAACTGCCCTTCATCTCCCAACTGATAAAGAAAGGAGTCCAGTCAATATACCTGGAGATTTCAGTCAATGAATAGTCATCAAAAACTTTTACTCCTGTAAATTCAGGTTTCGTTACAACAGCATCACTCAAAACAAATTTATTCTCCTGTGCCTTCGCCAATGAAATATAATTTGCCTTTGCCCGGTCTGCCTTATGATATTCACGGGTGCGTGCATTTTCTGCCCTCGCCTCCAATATAAATTTTTCTCTCTTGTCCTTAGAAAGCAGGTTGCTCACAACAGGCACACTCCGTGATGCATCATTTACATGAATAACAGGATGGCTGTAATGTGGTTCAATTTTCACCGCTGTGTGAACCTTACTTGTGGTTGCGCCGCCGATCAGTAAAGGAATATCAAAACCTTCCCTCGCCATTTCCTTTGCAACATGCACCATTTCATCCAGCGATGGAGTGATGAGTCCGCTCAATCCAATAATATTGACTCCATGTTCCCTGGCAGCGGATAATATTTTCTCACATGGAACCATCACCCCAAGATCCACAATATCATATCCATTACATGCCATTACCACACCTACAATATTCTTCCCGATGTCATGTACGTCCCCTTTTACAGTCGCAAGCAATACCTTTCCATTTTTCGAACCGACTACTTTCTCTTTTTCAAGATAAGGCTGCAGGTATGCAACTGCCTTTTTCATTACGCGGGCACTTTTTACAACTTGAGGTAAAAACATTTTACCGGCACCGAATAAATCACCCACTACATTCATCCCCGCCATGAGCGGACCTTCAATAACTTCCAGCGGTTTGTTGAATTTTTGGCGCGCCTCTTCAATGTCAACTTCAATGTAATCTGTAATTCCTTTTACCAATGAATGGGAAATACGCTCTTCAACTGGGCCCCTTCTCCACTCTTCATCCTTTACGTCTTTTTCTTTTCCAGCACCTTTTACTTTTTCCGCGTGATTGATCAACCGCTCAGTAGCATCATCTTTCCTATCGAGCAATACATCTTCAACCAGTTCAAGAAGTTCCTTTTCAATTTCATCATAAACAATAAGCTGGGAAGGATTTACTATTCCCATGTCCATTCCGTTCTTTACTCCATGGTAAAGAAATGCTGCATGAATCGCTTCACGTACATGGTCATTGCCACGAAAAGAAAAGGAAACATTGCTTACCCCACCTGAAATTTTTGCATACGGAAGATTCTCCTTTATCCATTTGCATGCTTCATAATAACTCAACGCATTTTTTCGATGCTCTTCCATACCGGTTGCAACAGGAAAAATATTCGGATCGAAGATGATGTCCTGTGGAGGAAATCCGATTTTTACAGTTAGAATATCATATGCCCGTTTTGCAATTTCAATCCTGCGTGGAGTGTTATCTGCCTGGCCCTGCTCGTCAAATAGCATGATGATTACTGCGGCACCATACTTCCGTACAATTTTTGCCTGGCGGATAAACTCATCTTCGCCACCTTTTAATGAAATCGAATTCACAATAGATTTTCCCTGCGTGCATTTCAATCCCGATTCAATCGCTTCAAATTTTGAAGAGTCAATCATCAATGGCACTTTGGAAATATCAGGCTCAGATGCAATCAGGTTCAGGAATTTCGTCATGGCATAATCCGCATCCAACATACCCTCATCCATGTTCACATCAATAGCCTGCGCACCGCCATCAACCTGTTCCCTGGCGACACTTAAAGCTTCTTCATATTTTTCTTCCTTAATGAGTCGAAGGAATTTTTTGGAACCTGTCACATTGGTTCGCTCACCGACATTCATAAAATTTGAATCGGGTCTATATGTAACCGCTTCCAATCCGCTCAGTCGTAAATACGGTTCAATATTTGGAATCTCTCTTGGCTTTGTTTTGCGTGCATGACTTGCAATGTGTTTGATGTGTTCAGGGGTTGTGCCACAGCATCCTCCAACAATATTAACAAAACCACTTTGCAGGAAATCATCAATCTGCGTACACATCTGTTCCGGTGTTTCATCATATTCTCCGAATTGATTTGGTAAACCGGCATTCGGATAACAGGAAATAAAGAATGGTGCCTTCTCCGAAAGTTCTTCAAGATATGGGCGCATATCTTTTGCACCGAGTGCGCAGTTCAAACCGATACTCAATAAGTCAACGTGTGAAACGGAGTTTAAAAATGCTTCTACCGTTTGTCCGGATAGCGTACGACCGCTTGCATCTGTAATTGTTCCGCTCACCATCACTGGCAACGTAACTCCTTTTTCTTCGAACACACTTTGCACAGCAAACAAAGCTGCCTTTGCATTCAAAGTATCAAAAATCGTTTCGATCAAAATCAAATCCACGCCACCATCAATCAGTCCGCGTAATTGTTCCGAGTAAGCCAATACCACCTCATCGAAAGTAACTGCACGATAACCGGGATCGCTGACCTTTGGTGACAAGCTAAGCGTGCGATTTGTAGGTCCTAATGCGCCTGCAACAAAGAAGTTGGCAGTTGGCATCCCGATAGCTATCGGGAGGCAATTGGCGATATGTTCCTTTACAGCTTGCTTCGCGATTTTTGCTGCTTCGAAGTTTAACTCATACGATAACTCCTCCATGTGATAATCAGCCAAAGAAATTCTTTGTGCATTGAAAGTATTGGTCTCAATGATGTCTGAACCCGCATTGAGGTATTCAAGGTGAATTGCTTTAATGATATCCGGTCTTGATAGCACCAGCAAATCATTATTCCCTTTCAGGTCACTCTTCCAGTCTTTGAAACGCTCGCCGCGATAACCTTCTTCGTCCAGCTTGTAACGCTGGATCATGGTGCCCATTGCGCCGTCGAT
>JBDTTM010000193.1:0-8078 GCA_039930605.1 Bacteroidota bacterium | reverse complement strand
ACATCCACAGAGAATTTAAGGTTCAATTGAGAGAAATAAATTTCCGAGTATTTTTTTTAGTTCATTTGTTTTTTATGGGATTTCTATGTACTCTATGTGTTTGAAGATTTACCGTTTTGATTTTTCTTTGATCAATTCTTGTTCCATTTCAACCATATCGGTTTTGCCTGCAGTACCTTTTTATATATCACACAATCTTCAACATGCGCACCCGGCACACATAAGAAATGTGGTATTCCATTGCATTTAATAACGCAGCGACAAAATTTTGAAAATCATAAGGGCTTTGAGATTTTAAGAAAACGCGAATGCCATCTGCAGCGTGTTCTTCATATTTTTCTATATCTAATTCATTAATTTCCTTTTGATTAATTAATTCGTCATCACTGTTATTATCCGAAATTGTAGACGATAAATTCTCTTTCGATTTGCTCCAAATTTTATATAATGCTACAGCCAAATTTATCATCTCGTCCGCATCTTTTTTGAAAGCATTCTCACCTTCTGATGTCAATGTCCAAATTCCTTTGCTTTTTTGAAGGAAGCCAGCTTTAACTACCGGGATCGTATAAAAACTAAATATTCTCTCCCAACATGGAGAATCACTTGATTCATACTTTTCTTTTTCCCATTCAGTAAAATCAATTGCCTCAGTCATCTTAGCAATCATTGATTTCCGTGACATACTGCTACCCGCATCCTTTAATAATTGGAATGCAAATTTGAAAGTTTTGATTGCTAATTGACGGGAAGGAGAAAGGTCTTTGGAATTTGGTTTTGTTGTACTCATTTTGGAATTCTAAAAAAATCTATTACTATGACTATCTGGATCACAATGCCAATATTATTGTTGGAAAATTTCAGTGATTATATTCTATTTAACAGAATGTTAATTAGAACCCCTGTCAAAATCGATAATGCATAGCTCATCATGGTTCCTACGAGAACATATTCAGTTTGTTTTTTGCTGCCAAGCCTTAGTATTGATTTTCCCGTTATTAAAAAACCAATGGCTTCATATTGTGAATATAATACAAACGTCAGTATGATCATTCTTTCAAAAATTCCAATAAGCCTACCTCCATGCCGTATATCCTCTTCAGTTGTGACGGCTCCAGTTGCAGTTATATTATTGTTTACTACAACTAAATTTTGAGTTGCGAATTTGATAATGAAGCCCAATGGAAAAATACAGAATAAATAGCCTGTAATGAAAACAAGTACGCGATAATTTAACAAGCCTTGTTGAATAAATATCAAACTCTGTTCATAACCATTTGTCAAGTACAATAAACTTATGACTATGATTATAAGATGCAATATCTGGTCAGCAAGAAAATAACTCAATGTTCCCTTCTTATCTTGCATTAGCTTCCACAAATCAATTAACGTATGGGTTATTGCAATAAATACTGGAACAGCAATCGACCATCCTGGCTGTAAAATAAACACAGCAAATCCCGATAATAGACCGTGCATGTATAAATAGTGTGATCGAAAGGTGTTTTGCCTTTTATTATCAACCCACTTTTTAGGCTGAATTAAAAAATCAGTAATTATATGAGCGATGATCAGCCGCGTAAATACTATACCCTGTTCTTCTGTGAAAAAATAATTCATTGGAGAATATCAAATGCTGTATCCTCAAACCATCTTAAATAATAATCGATTGCCTGCCAATTAGCTGTTTGTGATCTAAAATTGATCGCAGGTTGACTTGTTTTGAATTTTTTCGCAATTTCAACTTCTGTATGGCCAGCTAGTTTTTCAAATACAACTTCGCACTGTAAGGAAGACCATTTAGTTATTATCGCACTTAATAGTAAGCATTCTCTCCATAGGTTTGCATTCAATTGTTTGTCATGAGTACGGATTCCTATTTTTAGATGTTTTTCATTTAGCATTTTATCTAGTAAGTGCCCTGATAATGTAAATGCATCACCTGTCGACTCAGCTAGCTTTAGTTTTAATAAACTTACCGGACCTATTCCAATTGCAATTCGCGCATCAACTCTTTTCGTGAATGTCAAAATGCTTTTCTGTTTTCCCTTCGTTTCCAAATCAGTGCTTCGCAGAAAACAGCGTATCATTAAAGCAATCCTTAATGCTTGATTTGGCATATTAGTGACCATTTGAAAGCTATCTCCTCTATATATTTCAATCGATCGTAATAGCCCATTTTTCTTTTGGTCTTTTTTCAAGGTTATGAATAACTCCTTTAGCTTTATATTCAGCTTATTATTCTGTTTATCGGTCAACATACTAGAACCAACAATATCACCTGTAATAACAGCATACTTTCCTTTATTCATATTCCGGGGTACACATTAAATTCTACAAATATACTTAAATTGGTTTATAAGCCCTAATACTTATAAATACCATTATAAGCCTATAGCGTTATAATGATTATTTATAAGTCTTTAACCTTATAGCTGCTCATATCTTTTATTATTAGTTTGGTTATAAAATCCACCATTAAGGATGAAATTAGGTTCACCAACATTTATATGGGCTTATTCATTTAAACTTGGTTTTCTATCAATCTTTGGATTCCTTCGATTTCCTCAGTTTCGTTTCATTGAGTATATTCAATACTATAAGCGTCTTATGCTTAAACATAAAATTCTAAGAAAACTAAGCCTAATCACGCCACGATTCCCCTCTCAAACACCTCCACATAGCCCTTCATCTTGCTGATTATCCTTTCTCCAATTTCTTTTGCTTTCAGAACACTTGGCCTGTCACCACTCTTAAAAGATTAGTTGTGCAGCACAAATAAACCCATTCAGAACCATACTGCCAACTTTCCATTGGTATAAAAGGCAATAGGAAAAGCGTCGCCTAGTGAGAATGGAGCTGAGTTAGTGCAATTTGAAGACGGTGGTGTGAAGGGGAGGGAATTAAAAAAGGGACAAAGGGGAGGAAGTAGGACATGGATCCTAGGTGGTTAATGTCGGTCTAAAGACGCAATACTGATGTCGAGGGATTGCTTCGTGCCGCGCAATGACTATGCATAGGATTATTCCCTCCCAATTCCTTACAACATGTTTCCCTACCTCTGTATCAATATTTTCCGGAGCTGGTGAGGATAAGTATTGGATAACTTAGGGTTGAAAAAGTAACCATTCACATTCCTTTCCGTTCACATAATGAGTCTTGACGTTTAACCACTTTTCCCGCATGAAAAAATATCGACACCATATTTTTTCAATCTTATTTATTATTTGCCTTTTTGCTTTCACGCAGAAAGCAAATGCTACGCACAGCATGGGTGCTGACATCACCTATAAGTGCGTGGGGCCGGATACGTATGAAATTACTTTGTCGTTCTACCGCGACTGCGTAGGAATTGCTGCTGATGATTCCGCATATCTCAGTGCTGTGTCTACATGCCAGGGCGCATATTTTGTCTACCTGCTACGGGTGCCGGGTACGGGACAGGAGATCACACCGCTATGTCCGTCGGTGACAAGTACATGCAATGGTGGCGTGTTTACCGGCATACAGGAGTATGTGTACAAGCGTACAGTGATCCTGCCGGGACAATGTTTCGACTGGACTTTCAGCTACAACCAATGCTGCCGCAACAATGCCATCACGAATATCACTACTCCCGGTACGTGGCAGATGTATGTGTATGCAATTCTCAATAATACGATTACACCGTGTAACAACTCCCCTACATTTTCCAACAAGCCAGTTCCGTTTGTGTGCCTGGGACAGCAGTTTTGCTTCAACCATGGCGCCTTTGATACTGATGGGGATTCACTTGTGTATTCGCTTATCACACCATGGGATTCACCGGGATTGCCGATACAATATCTGATTCCTTTCAATGCCAATAATCCTTTGAGCTCATCACCTAACATTACTTTCAACTCACAAACAGGGGACATCTGCATGACACCAACATCGCTGGAAGTAACGGTGATGGCTGTGCTCGTGGAAGAATACCGAAATGGCGTACTCATCGGGGCAGTCGAGCGCGATATCCAGGTAACGGTTATCAATTGCACCAACCAGGTGCCGGCAATGAGCGGCATCAACGGCACGAATAATTTTTCCACGGTGACATGTGCAGGCTCACAGATCTGCTTTACAGTGAACTCTTCAGATGCCAATGCACCGCAGAATACGTATGTAAGCTGGGATCAATCCATACCGGGTGCTACATTCAATGTAACTGCAGGAAGCCGCCAGAATGGTACCTTCTGTTGGACGCCCACATTCGCTGATGTTGCTTCATCGCCACATTGTTTTACTGTTACCGTGCATGATGATAACTGCCCGATCTTCGGCAGCCAGACATATTCTTATTGCATCGATGTGCAAGGCATTGGCGTAACGGTACCAAACCAGCTAGTCGGCTGCAATGCCACGACCAACCTGGTTGCCACGGCTACAGGAGGAACCGGTTTTACTTATATTTGGAATACAGGAGCAACAACTTCTACCATCAATGCCGGTCCGGGGAATTACACCGTCACCGTTTCTGACGGACTTTGTACGGCCACAACGACTGCAACAATTTCACAAACACCAACTGTTAACGTCTCTGCTGTTTCCACACCAGCCTCGTGCTTTGCCGGAACAAACGGAACAGCGACAGTTTCGGCCAATGGTGGTACGGGCGCATATACTTACAGTTGGTCGCCAACGGGCGGTTCTAGCGTAACAGCTTCGAATCTCGCTGCAGGAAATTATACGGTTTCAGTTACGGATGCTATGGGATGTACTTCCACAGCTACGGTAACTATTACACAACCCACACAAATTACGTCTGCTGCATCATCCACACCGGTTTTATGCAATGCCGGAAATGACGGAACTGCTACAGTGGTCGCCAACAATGGAACACCAGGGTACACCTATGCTTGGGCGCCTTCGGGAGGAAATGCAACGACGGCAACAGGGCTGGCGGCCGGTATTTACACCGTAACTACTACAGATGCGAATGGATGTACAACAACGACTTCTACAACGGTCACACAACCTGTAGTGTTGAGCGCCTCAGCATCTGCAACCAATGTACTTTGTAACGGAGGCGCAGACGGAACTGCAACAGCTGTTGCAAATGACGGTACTCCTGGATATACTTATTCATGGTCACCATCGGGTGGAAATGCTGTAACAGCAAACGGATTGGCAGCAGGAACATACACAGTGACTGTTACCGATGCGAATGGATGTACAACTTCAACGAATACAACAATTACAGAACCCACGCCTGTTGCGGCTTCTGCGTCTGCAACAAATGTTTTGTGCAATGCTGGCAGTGACGGAACTGCAACAGCGGTTGCGAACGACGGCACACCTGGTTATACCTATTCATGGTCTCCATCGGGTGGAAATGCTGCAAACGCTACTGGTTTGGCAGCCGGAAATTATACGGCGACCGTTACGGATGCGAATGGATGTACGACTTCGGCAACAACAACTGTAACTGAACCTACACTTCTGACTGCTGCTGCTGCTGCAACGAACGTCCTCTGTAATGCAGGCGCAGACGGCACTGCAACGGTTGTTGCGAATGACGGAACACCGGGCTATACATATTCATGGGCTCCATCGGGAGGAAATGCTGCAACAGCAAACGGACTCACTGCAGGAAATTATACGGCTACTGTCACCGATGCGAACGGATGTACAACTACTACAAGTACAACAGTTACAGAACCTACATTATTAATTGCTGCAGCTTCAACAACACTCGTGCTTTGCAATGGCGGGAATGACGGTACAGCTTCAGTAATTGCCAGTGACGGAACACCGGGCTATACCTATTCATGGTCTTCCGGCGGAAACGGTACAACAGAAACCGGACTCGCGGCAGGGACATATTCAGTGACGGTTACGGATGCAAACGGATGCACCACTTCGATAGATGCAATCGTTGCGGAACCTACACTGCTCACTGCTTCCACGTCTTCCACACTCGTGCTTTGTAATGGAGGAAGTGATGGTACTGCAACTGTTGTAGCCAATGACGGAACTCCCGGTTACACTTATTCATGGACTTCAGGTGGGAATGCATCGACTGAAACCGGACTGATTGCAGGAACTTATTCTGTGACTGTAACTGATGCAAACGGATGTACCGCTACGATAAGTGAAACAGTTTCTGAACCTTCATTGCTTGTTGCTGCTACCTCTACCACGATGACGCTTTGTAATGGAGGCAGTGATGGAACTGCAACAGTTTTGGCGAATGACGGAACACCAGGTTATACTTATTCATGGTCTTCAGGTGGCAACGCTGCCACAGAATCAGGACTTGCGGCTGGAAATTATGATGTGACTGTAACTGATGCAAACGGATGCACGACTTCAGTAACATCAATTGTTGCAGAGCCAACGTTGCTTACTTCTTCCACAATATCAACACCTGTACTGTGTAATTCCGGTGCCGATGGAACCTCCACTGTTACTGCTGTTGACGGCACTCCCGGTTATACATATTCATGGTCTTCGGGCGGAAATGGTTCTACTGAAAACGGACTTGCTGCAGGAATATACGTAGTAACTGTGACTGATGTGAATGGATGTACAAGCGTTGCTACTTCACTCGTTATCGAACCTACTTTATTAACTGCTGCAACTTCTACTACTGATGTACTTTGCAATGGCGGCAGCGACGGAACAGCAAATGTTGTTGGGAATGATGGCACACCGGGTTATTCTTATTCATGGTCTTCAGGCGGCAATGCTGCAACCGAAACAGGACTTGCTGCAGGTAATTATGATGTTACTGTAACAGATGCGAATGGATGTACTACTTCTGTAACTGCCATGGTGAATGAACCTGCTGTGATCAGCATTCTTCCATCCACTGTATCCTGTTTGTGCAATGGATCTGCTGATGGATCAGCATCGGCCAATGTAACCGGTGGAGTCGGCGCTTATATTTTCTCATGGAGTCCGGGGGGGGGATCTACTGCTACAATCAACAATCTATCTGCTGGAAATTATACGCTGACCGTTACAGATGACAACGGTTGCGTATCAGGTGCAACCGCAACTGTGACTGAACCTGCATTGCTGACAACTGCGATGTCCTCCACCCCTACCCTCTGCAACGGAGATTCTTCCGGGAGCGCAACTGCAATTGGAAATGGCGGAACAGGCAATTATACATATTCATGGTTTCCATCAGGTGGGTATGCTTCAACTGAGAACAACCTTTTTGCAGGACATTATTCTGTAACAATCACTGATGGCAATGGATGTGTTACCAATGATACAATTTGGGTTTCAGAACCTGTAGCGATTTCGCTGGCTACAAATTCAATTCCGGCATTGTGCGGTTCTTCAAATGGATCAGCAACTGTGGCAGTGAATGGAGGTTCATCTCCTTATCAATATTTATGGTCACCTGCGGGAGGGTCATCATCTTTGGCAAGTAATATATCTGCGGGCGCTTATACAATAACAGTCACAGATGCCAATGGATGTACAACCGATGCCATTGCAAACGTGTTGAATACAGGTGGTCCCGGTGTAAACGCATTGGTCGTTGCAAATATATCTTGTAACGGAGGAAGTGACGGAAGCGCAAGTGTAAATGTAACTAACGGCACACCGCCATATATCTATGCATGGTCACCGGTAGGCGGCAGTGCCGCTTCTGCATCAGGTTTGCAGGCAGGAAATTATGCGGTGACTGTGACTGATTCAAACGGATGTATTTCATCTGACAATATTATCATCACTGAACCGACTCTTGTTGCAGCACAAACAACTACAACAAATACATTGTGCTTTGGTTCCGCAGATGGCACCGCCACAGCCTTGGCAGCGGGCGGTACGGCACCATATACATTTGTCTGGAACCCGGGCGCACAGGCAGGCGCAACAGCAACAAATCTTGCAACAGGAAATTATACAGTGATTGCCACTGATGCCAATGGCTGTACTTCAAGTGCACCGGCAACAGTTCAACAACCGCCAAACCTGGTTCTTGCCATGTCAACTGTGCCTGCACTTTGTCACGGATCGGCCACAGGCAGTGCAACTGTAAATGTCTCCGGCGGAACGGCTGGATATTCTTATTCATGGACACCCGGCAATGCAAATAC
>JBDTTM010000192.1:0-8111 GCA_039930605.1 Bacteroidota bacterium | reverse complement strand
CGCCTTTTTATTATGCCGCTAAACATTATTTTAATAGCGATGAAACATTACAGAATTTTTCAGCAATTCAGACAGGCCGTGATGCAAAAAGAAATGGATGCAAATGGCCGGAACTTAAGATCTAATCACAACAAGCAACATACAACCTACGAAAACCCGTTGAGACTCGTTGTGAATTTAATTAAGAATATAAAGTCTTTCCTTTTTTAATCTACAAAAGAATTCCATTAATATTATTAATCATAAATCTTTAATTATTATGAATACTCAAAAAGTTCTAACGGGGATGGCAATTGGTGCTGCTGTTGCCGGTATTGGTTTCATTGCATTTCATCCGGGCGGAAAAAAAATGCGAAATATGATTGCTGATCTTGGCTGTGCAGCAATTGATAAAATGACCGAAGCAATTAGCGCTGAAGTTCCAAAAATGGCTAAAAAAGTTGTCTCTGAAACTACCAGCAAATGAACGGTTTATTCAAATCACTTATCGCCGGATATGGCGCCTCTAAACTGGGCGGTGGTATCATCGGTACCATCGTTGTCTTTGTAATTATTTATATGCTGCTTGGTCATTGCTAAACAAACAATGAATCAATTGTGTTGGATGAAAAATCAAAAAATGATTCTCACCAACACAGGTAGAATATAAATCTTGATTGCGACTGATCTACTTTTACTGACTCACTCCAGAAAAATAAGTTCAGCTATTAAAATGAAATAAGAACTACCAGCCGAGAAGCCACCCAAATATCAACGGGGCCACAATACTTGCGTCACTCTCCACGATAAACTTTGGTGTGTCAATGCCCAGCTTTCCCCAGGTAATTTTTTCATTTGGTACTGCACCGCTATAGGAACCGAAACTGGTTGTACTGTCGCTGATCTGGCAGAAGTAACTCCAGAATGGTACGTCATGCCATTCGAGATCCTGGTACATCATCGGTACTACACAAATCGGGAAATCACCTGCGATGCCTCCGCCAATCTGGAAAAATCCAACACCCTTGCCTGCTGAATTATTTCGGTACCAGTCGGAAAGCCAAACCATGTATTCAATGCCACTCATCATGGTGGTTGCCTTCAATTGTTTCTTGATAACATAAGAAGCAAAAATATTTCCCATGGTGCTGTCCTCCCATCCCGGGCAAACAATCGGTAAATTTTTTTCCGCTGCTGCCAGCATCCATGAATTCTTCGGATCAATTTCATAATACTGTTTCAGCTCCCCGCTCAATAAAATCTTGTACATGTATTCATGCGGGAGATAACGTTCGCCTTTGTCTTCTGCAGTTTTCCATGCACTATAAATATGTTTCTGCAACCTGCGGAATGCTTCTTCTTCAGGGATGCAGGTGTCGGTTACACGGTTGTAATGATTTTCCAAAAGGTCCCATTCCATTTGTGGCGTGAGGTCGCGGTAATTCGGAACACGTTTGTAATGGTTATGTGCAACGAGGTTCATCAAATCCTCTTCCAGGTTTGCACCGGTACATGAAATAATCTGCACTTTATCCTGGCGAATCATTTCGGCCAATGAAATGCCAAGCTCGGCAGTGCTCATCGCGCCTGCAAGCGTAATCATCATTTTACCGCCTTCATTCATGTGCGTTTCGTATCCTTTTGCGGCATCCATCATGGCGGCGGCATTGAAATGGAGATAATGTTTCTCCATGAATTGTGATATCGGTCCTCGGGTCATTTTGTTTTTTTTAGCGCTGCGAAATTAGGAAAAAAGTAATCCGGTGCTCTGAAAAACGACATTTGATATAAGATAGACAAGGTCTCGACGGTTTTACTATCTTTCTGAAAAATTTGACTTAATGAAAAAATCTCTCCTCGTTTTTTTTTCTGTTTATATGTGGTTGCAATCTTCCGGACAACATTTTAATCCCGGCTCCTTAGTAAACGCTCATAAAATTCCCTCGGAAACAAATTCATTTGGAGATCTGCTTGACAGCCTCTATCATTTCTCCTGGAACGATTCTACTCAAAGCTGGATTGATACATCAAAATTCATTTACACTCACGATGCCCATCAAAATCTTACCATAGCATTTGAGCAGAGATTCTATTATACAACGTGGAACAACAATGGTTTGGAGACAATGACCTATGATTTAAACAATAATGAAACGACCTATTTAAGCCAGTCGTGGGGTCAAAACAATTGGGCAAATGAAAGCCAATATTCTTATTCTTATGATACAAATAATAATGTTACCTCCTGGCAGATTTATAGTATTTGGTTACAAAATGGATGGCTCGACTCCTCTCAATCATTCTATACTTATGACACAAATAATAACCTTACCAGCTGGTTATGGCAGTTTCGCAATATGGGTCATTGGTATAACAATGCATTGTATTCATATACCTACGATACGGTTAACAATCGCTTAAGCCAGGTCCTGCAATCCTGGGACGGAATCAGTTGGATTAACCACTTCCGAAACCTTTATATATACGATGCAGATAATAACCTTTCAAGTGATTTGAAGCAAAGTTGGAACGGAACATCATGGATAAACAATGATTCATTGGCATCAAGTTTTGACATCAACAATAACCAGCTTACTGAAACACATTATTTATGGAATGGAAATAGTTGGGGTTTTCCGGTGCGGTATTATCAAACGTATGATTTGAATAACAACAGAACTTCCCGCCAGTCACAACAATGGAACGGAACATCGTGGATCACCCATAATCAATATTTATATTCCTACGATCCCAATAATAACAGAGTGACACAGGTATATGAAACAGTAGACAGCAGCGGCTGGCTGTTGTATGATTCTACACATTATTATTACTCAATTAATACTTCAGTAATTAATTTTGATCCAACGAACGACCTTTCAATTTACCCAAATCCATCGTCCGGAAAATTCACTATCAAGAATCCGCAGGAAGATGTTTTCAGCCTTGAGATTTATGACGCAATTGGAAAAAAGTTCGGTGCTTTGAATGATAGCCGAAATGCAATCAGCAAGAAAGATTTTGAGTTTGACCTGACAGATTTTCCTTCCGGTATTTATTTTTTGAGGGGAAGTGATGGGAAGAAGACGTGGAATGGGAGGTTAGTTAAAGAATAAATTTGAGAAAAGATTTTCACGCAAAACCCGCAATGGTTAGAAAGGCTGCTCTTGGCGAACTTTGCGTCTTTGCGCGAAAAATTGCTTTATGCTAAATTGAGTAATTCGACGCTCTTTTCGTAGGTAAAACGCACTCCTATTGCCCTCATTAAAATCTAATACGTATTTTTGTATTCCCAATGGAGTCATCTTACTTGAATAGAATTACCCTTTTACAGGAAGTTTGCTATGGCAAGCCCACCATTCGCGGTTTGCGATACCCGGTAGAGAATATGCCTGAACTTTTAGCGTCAGGAATGACAATAGAAGATATTCTGAAAGATTATCCGGACCTTGAAAAAGAAGACATGCTTGCGTGTCTTGAATATGCAGCGCGCGTAATCCAGTTTAAAAGTATTATCAAGGCTGCATCGTGAAATTTCTGGTTGACGCACAACTGCCGCAATCATTGTCACAACTATTAAAAGGCAAGGGGTTTGATTCCATTCATACGATGGAATTACCTGCCGCAAACGCAATCAACCTTCCTGCCTTATTTCCAGGAGTTGCTACACGGTCATGCTTTTCTGGAGATCGTAAAAGATAAAATATTTGTAAGAGTTTAATTCCGGAACATTCATTTGTACACAACAGAAAAAATATCGAATATTCTCGGCGGCAAACTGATCGAGCTTGCACCCAAGTCAGAATCCGTCGAAGAACTGCTTACCGACAGCAGGAAGATCGCACACCCGGAAACTTCCCTCTTTTTTGCATTGAAGGGTGATAGGCATGACGGCCACCGCTACATTGAAGGCTGCAACGAACAAGGTGTTTCGAATTTCATCGTCAGCGACTTTAAAGAAGAGTGGAAAGCACTGAAAGCAAATTTTATTGTCGTTGACGATACGCTGGATGCATTGCAGCAAATGGCAACGTATCACCGTGAACAGTTTTCAATTCCGGTGATCGGCATTACGGGCTCCAATGGAAAAACGATTGTGAAAGAATGGCTCTACCAACTCATGCGCGATGACAAAAATATTGTGCGCAGCCCGAAGAGCTACAATTCCCAAACAGGAGTGCCACTCAGCGTATGGCAGCTCAGCGAAGAACATGACCTGGCCATCTTCGAAGCGGGACTTTCACAACCCGGAGAAATGGAACGATTGGAAAAAATCATTCAGCCCACCATCGGCATCTTTACAAACATCGGTTCTGCCCACGATGAAAACTTCGATAACCAGAACCTGAAAGTAATTGAGAAGCTGAAACTCTTCCGGTCATGCGAAACACTGATCTATTGCAAAGACTACAATACCATTCAACTTGAAATTTCCAAAGTCGATTTTCTTCCACGCAAGCTCAACCTGCTCACATGGAGCCGCAAAACGAAAGCGGATTTACAAATTGGCCGTGTCAATAAAACTTCTGATGAAACAGAAGTGCAGGGCATCTGGCTGAACCGTTTCTTAAAAATTAAAATTCCGTTTACCGACGACGCCTCGATAGAAAATGCCATTCATTGCTGGGCGACAATGCTGCACCTTGGATACACAGCAGAAGTGATTGAGGAACGAATGACGTTGCTCAGCCCTGTTGCCATGCGCCTTGAACTCAAAGAAGGCATCAATGATTGCAGCATTATTAACGACAGCTATAGCAGCGATATCGGTTCTCTTACTATTGCGCTCGATTTTCTCCACCAGCAAAAACAGCACGACAAGCGCACGGTTATTCTTTCAGATATTTTACAAAGTGGAAAGAGCGAAGAATCTTTATACGGCGAGGTTGCCGAATTATTGGAAGCAAAAAATATCGACAGGATGATCGGTATTGGTGCTGCCATCATGCGCCAGCAAAGTCAATTCTCAATTCCAAAAAAATTCTTTGCTGACACTGAGGAATTTTTACGTGCATTTTCTCCTGTTGATTTCAATGATGAAACGATATTGCTGAAAGGCGCGCGCATCTATGGTTTTGAAAAAATCAGCAAGGTGCTCCAGCAAAAGGCGCATGAAACGGTGATGGAAATTAATTTGAATGCGCTCGTTCACAACCTGAATTATTTCCGTTCCCGCCTGAAGCCAAACGTGAAGTTGATGGCAATGGTGAAAGCAACTTCATACGGCAGCGGAAGTTTTGAGATTGCGAACATCCTGCAGTTCCACCATGTGGATTACCTGGCCGTAGCATATACAGACGAAGGTGTTGAGCTCCGCAAAGCAGGCATCACCTTGCCGATCATGGTGATGAATCCGGAGATGCAGAGTTTTGAAACCATGATCAGCTACAAGCTGGAGCCGGAGATATATAATTTCCGTTTGCTCAACCAGGTAGCGGAGGTTTTACAAAAACATACCGGTGGTGAAGGATTTTCATTTCCTGTACACCTCAAGCTGGACACAGGCATGCATCGCCTCGGATACGAAGAACGCGAGTTGAATGAATTAATAATACGCCTCAAAAATATCCGGACACTAAAAGTACAAAGCATATTTACGCACCTCGCAGCTACGGATGAAAGCGAACATGACGGGTTTACCAAACAGCAGTTGGAAAAATTCGAGCGCATGAGTAATTTAATTCATAAAGCCTTTCCCTACCCGATACTCAGGCATGCACTCAATTCTGCCGGTATCATTCGTTTCAATGAAGCACAGTTCGACATGGTGCGGCTTGGCATTGGTATGTATGGCTACGCCTCTACATGGCATGAGCAGCGCCAGTTGCAGCATGTGGCTACTTTGCGTACTACCATTTCACAAATTAAAAATATCCCAGCAGGTGAGACAGTTGGCTACAGCCGCACTGCAAAACTTACACGCGATACACTCATCGCCACTGTAGCAATCGGTTATGCTGATGGTATCAACCGCAAACTCAGCAATGGCAAAGGCAGCATGATGATCAATGGTAAACTGGCGCCTATCATCGGCAATGTCTGTATGGATATGTGCATGCTCGACATTACCGACGTTCCTGCAAAAGAAGGTGATGAAGTGATTGTATTCGGAGCCGATCTTCCTGTAACAGAAATGGCAAAAATTCTGAATACGATTCCTTATGAAGTGTTGACCGGAATTTCACAGCGTGTGAAAAGAGTGTATTACCAGGAATGATTGGGTTCCTCCCATTCACCATTCCGGATTTCCTGCCACCTTTTTCTTTCTTCCGGCGTTTGCATCCGGTAAATAAAATCGACTGTGGAATTAAGCCACTCAAATATTTGTGATACCGTTCTCTGTTGGTGCTCACGAATTTGATCGTCAGTAACAGAATACGTGAATTCGAATTGCCGGCCGGACATATTATTTTCCATTTTTTATCTTCGAAAGATAATATATATCCTGCTTATCCTGTGCGCGCGATGAAAACTCTTTCAATGCTATCAGGTGGTCGATAGATACTACGTTCAGAGATATGTTGCCTTCCTTCTTTACAACTCTTTGATTCCACAACTCTTCAAACGGTACCGGAAAATCTATCAGTACATCAAGCGCTAACATGTTTTTATCGTAATTGAAATAGGAAAGAGCGATCAGGCTTTTTGTTTGAATGAGATTGCGTTTTGTCAACTCGTCAGATAAATCTGAGATTTTTACCGGTACACTGACATTGTATTTTAATTCAGCGACACACATTTCGAATTGCAGAAGGTTTCCTTCCTCGAGATCAAGAATTATATCTATGTCAGCTGTCATGCGCGGGACACCATGCAGGTTCACAGCAAGTCCTCCGCACACTACATAACGCACATTGAATTCATTAAGTTTCCCGAATAGTAAACCGAAATCCATTCCCTTTTTTTACTTAATCGAAGGATATAAGCCCCATGTCCTCTTGCAAATCATATTAAAAACCGATGAAAATGATGAATCGTATTTCATTTTTAAAGTACTTTTTCACTTCGCCCTTTCAATCCGCATTCCCGCATCCATTACATTTTGCAATGGATTAATGCGCATCGCCTGCTGCAAATCAAAATGCCAGAGACCCACTTCAGGAAATTTGAAATTACTTTTGAATAAAATCCTGTTGTCCCACACATCTCCTGATCCACTGCCCAGCCATTTACCACGGACATCTGCAAGCGTTAGCTCAAGTGTATCGTGCGCCACCATACCTTTGGGCGTAACGGTCGTCATGAATAAAAACAAATTACTGAATTCATACCCGCTGCCATTCCGTACATTGATGTAGATATTATGCGGACTAACTGTATCGCTAATCTCTGCTTCGAGCCGTAATGTGTTATTCATTTCCCATTTGTAATCAGGAATGGAAATGTTTTTTTCGAATACAACATTCTTATCACAGGAAAACAAAAAGACAGAAACTGACAGGAAAAATAAAAACCGTATTGCTTTGCGAAACATAAATATATTTGACTTGACGAAGATAGAGTTTAACGCAGAATGGTGAACTTTTTTGTGGCGATTCCTTTGGAGGATTCTATGGTGAGGAAGTAAATGCCCGGGGGAAGAGAATGAACATCGAAATCAGTTGGCAATAAGCAGTTGGCATCCCGATAGCTATCGGGAGGCAAAGAAACAGCCAGCAACATTTCTCCCAGGGGATTATAAATAGAAACAGATTTAATTGCAAATTGCAAACTGCTTATTGCTAACTTATTCGAACACGGATTGGGATACAAATTAAATTCATCTTCCACACTGACCTCATTAATCGCATCAGGAAAATTCTCCAGCGGCAGTGTTATGTAGGAAGCATTTGCGCTATTCATATAAACCGTATTCTCCGCGATAAGCGTATCTCCTGCAACATACATCGTTTGTCCGTTGTTCAGGTTACTATCAAAGCGCGGATAGTTTGATGAGGTGATGTCAACCCGAATGCTGTGGCCGGCAAGAAAAGTTATCGCTGTGTTTGCAAACAACTCAACATCTACAGGATATATAGTGCCGGGAGAAATGTTTGATGTGTCATTTATTGTGAACCCTGTTCTGAAACGCATCCTGCGGATACCATCAAGCAGCAACATGCTTTTGCCATTTGGATAAACATCTGTAAGCC
>JBDTTM010000191.1:0-8140 GCA_039930605.1 Bacteroidota bacterium | reverse complement strand
TGCACGCAGGTAAATAGCCAGGCGGATGATAAAGATAAACAATGCCGCATTCTGTCTGGAGAAATGTTTGCGTGCAAAAATGATCATCGCATTGTAAAACACGAGTACATAATTGACGCTGCTTTTCTTCGTGCTTTCTCCTTTGTAATGAATAATTCGTGTCTCCGGGTAATAATAATTTTTGTATCCGGCTTTCAAAATCCGGTAGGAGAGGTCTATGTCTTCGCCATACATGAAGAAGTCTTCGTCCAATAAACCGGTCTTGTCAAGCGCTGATTTCCTCAACAGCATAAAAGCTCCGGCAAGGATTTCCACCTCATTTGTTTCATCTTTATCCAGGTAGCCGAGGTGGTAGCTTCCAAAAGTTTTTGACTTTGGAAACAGGGAAGCAAGCCCGGATATTTTATAAAAAGCTGCCGATGGAGTAGGGAGTCCTCGCTTGGATTCAGCGAGAAATTTTCCGGATCCATCCAGCATCTTTACACCCAATCCTCCTGCATCCTGGTGGGAGTCCATGAAATCCACAATTTTTCGGAAAGTATCTTCCTCTACAACTGTATCCGGATTCAATAAAAGCACATAATCTCCTTTGCTCTCAACAATTGCCTGGTTGTTTGCCCTGGAAAAACCAAGATTTTCCTTGTTTTCAATCCGGTTAACTCCTGGAAATTTTTGCCTCACCATTTCCATGGAACCATCCACTGAATTATTATCCACTACGAAAATTTCTGTAGGTAGCACTTCACACGCTTTCTGAACCGAATGCAGGCATTGCTCAAGGAAATACTTGACGTTGTAATTTACAATTACGATGCTAAGCTTCATGAAGTGTGCGAATGTAATATACAAATATCAGGAACAAAGTATTCCCTTCCTGAAGTTTAAAACGATGTTTTTCAGATCAACGGTTTAAACAAAGAGTTTATTCAGGCACCTTAAAAATAAAACGGATTTTGTCCGCAAGGCGCGAAGGTTATTGTCCATGCAGCATCATTCACCCAAACAACATAAAGCCTTGCCTTCTCAAGTAGTCTGTTCGCCAAAAAAGCGAAACATTCGCCATATAAATTGTCTTTTACACTTGTAAAGTATATCTTTGAAATTCATTTGAAATCAGTAAAACTTAACTAAAATGAGAACATTCAATTTTTCCTACGCAGTTTTTGCGTTGGGTTTACTTTTTTTTACAAGCAGTACTTTTGCGCAGAATGTAGGTATTGGCACTTCAATCCCGCTGGATAAGCTGCATGTGGTTGGTACTATTCGTTCGACGGTGCTTAGTGGTTTAGGAAATCGGTTAGTAATGGCGGATCCGAATGGGACACTGATTATTTCGACAACGCCAGGAACAACAAATCCGGCCTGGACGATCCTTGGTAATGCCGGCACAGTTGCTACCACAAATTTTATCGGGACAGTAGATGGAAATGATTTTGTGGTAAAAACCGGCGGCGCTTTAGCTGCCAATGAAAGACTCAGGGTATTATCGGGAGGACAGATCATTCAGAACAGAACAACGATTCAGGTTGGTGATGTTTTTTCTGTGTATGGAAATGGCTATGCAAGCTCCATTAATTCATTGGGAAATTCTGTAATCAATGGATATTTAAATGCACCTGGAATTTCTATCTATGGGGAAAACCAGGATACAGCACTGCTTTCCTCTGCTGTGTATGGGATCGCTTCAACACCAGGTATTGGCAGAGCGAGTTCAATTTGGGCTGACAATACATCTGCAACCGGATATGCAATCAGGGCCCAGGCAACTAATGCCGGTGGAGGAATTGGTGTGATTGGCTTTACTGCTTCCCAGGCAGGATTACAAGGACAAGCTTCAGGAGTTGGCGACGGCTTGAGATCATACAACACTTCAGCTGCTGCCGGTGCCGGCGATGCGATATTTGGTTATGCATTTAATGGTAATGCTTTTTCTTCTTCAGGGGTTTTTGGTGTAAATAATTCTGCAACTGGCATTGGCGTATTAGGTGGTCAGGCAGTAGGAAATATTTTTGCACTTAACCTGGGTCAGGGCGGTGCATTTTCAGGATCCAAGTTTGGTGTCACTGGTTGGGTCGGGAGAGACAGTCTGCTTGGAGCAGGAACTTCTGCGGGGGGATATTTTTACTGTAACAATGCCGCATTCGCTTATGTAGGCGCACGGATTGCAGGTACCAATTATAAAGTGACTGGCACAGGTACTGCCGGCACCTTTGTAAAAGACCAGAACGATCAATACCGGATTATGGCTTGTCCTGAAGCACCTGAAATTTTATTCCAGGACTATGGAGTAAGTGAATTAACGAACGGTGAAACAACAATTTCTCTTGACCCGATATTTACTAAGAACATCATAGTGAATGAAAAACATCCAATCAAAATCTTTATTCAATTAGAGTCGGATTGCAAAGGGGTTTATATTTCTGAAAAGTCAGCAACTGGATTTACTGTTAAAGAGCTGGCAGGTGGAACTTCAAATGCAAAATTTGCCTGGAGCGTGGTTGCTAACCGCGCTGATGAGAAGGATCACAATGGAACAATAGTTTCCTTGAATGCTGACAATCGTTTCGTACCAGCGCCACCGCTTGAACAATTTTCTGCGAAACCTTTCAACAAACCCAATATGAGAATGGAAGAACCACTTACGTCTCCTAAAATTAAATCTTCGTCACATTGATTCAATGACTTTACTCAGAAGATGAAAAAATATTTAATTTTTTATTTCCTTTTTTTGATTTCAGTTTCAGGTGCTATAGGTCAGTGCCTCACTTATCCTGTCCCATTCACTCAGCGAATCAATGATGCTTCTGCAATTGTAGAAGGCAAGATTGTCTCGCAACAAAGCTTCTGGAATGCCGGTCACGATTTTATCTACACAAGTTTTCAGGTTGAAGTGTACAAAGTTTTCAAAGGCGGAATAAATGCTTCAACGATTGAACTCATCAACGAAGGAGGAGAAGTAGGCAACACAAAAATTGTGGCTGAGCCGAATCTTGTATTAAACGAATTAGAGGTGGGTATTTTCTTTCTTACAACCCCTGATGTTTTGAATACTGCATCTCAAGTTTCAACGAATCTACAATTCAAAGGGACTTCATCTCAGCAGTCGTTTGTGAAATATGATCTTGTAACACATGCCGCTGCTGATCTGTACAATACGTATCCGGACATTCAGGCTGACTTGTATGATGTAATTCAACAACAGTCGGGCGCGAATTATTTGCAGATTTCCTCCTTTGCTTTTCCTCAAACGGGTGGAGGCGGAAATCACATCCTTGTATTTCCGGCGGTAACCGGAATAGCACCCGGCGTAACAACAGCAGGAACATTTTCTACGATCACAATCTCTGGAACCAATTTTGGACCTGCCTATGCAGGAACTACCAACCTTGAATTTCCTGATGCGAATAATGGTGGGGCGGGTTACATTTCGACGCCTGCAAATCACATCATCAGCTGGAATGCGACCACAATCCAGGCAAGAGTTCCTACAGGCGCCGGCAGTGGATTTATCCGGGTAACCAATAACCTGGGTGAAGCTACCGTTTCAGGAATTAATCTCACCATCAATTACAATGAATCAAATGTAAATAGTGGAG
This sequence comes from Bacteroidota bacterium, assembly GCA_039930605.1. Classification (GTDB taxonomy): domain Bacteria; phylum Bacteroidota; class Bacteroidia; order AKYH767-A; family 2013-40CM-41-45; genus JAPLDB01. The sequence continues at coordinate 4,544 of JBDTTM010000191.1, read as the reverse complement.
GCATCTACTATCAGCCTGACCTGATCAATAAGAATGGTGCCGGTGGATATACATTTGTTTACAATAATTTATTCAATACAAATGGGCCTGCTGTTGCTGCATTCGAACGTGCTTTGCAGACATGGCGTTGTGCCACTTATGTGAACTTTACACGTGCTGGTACAACGGCTATTGCCTGCCAGGCGCTGGACGGAATTAACGTTAGTACATTCGATGGTTCCTGTGCGCTTCCTGCCGGAGTACTTGGAACTTCTTACAGTTATTATTCCGGTTGCAGCGGTGGCGTTTGGTACCTGAATGAAAATGATTGCAAGTGGAGAACCAATGGTACAGCTGGTATCTTTTGGCAGTATGGACCGGCTTTGTGCTCCGGTGCCCCTGCAGGTGATTATGATTTTGAATCCGTCTGCGTGCATGAATTAGGACACAGTCATCAGTTGGGCCACACAATACTTCCTGTCACCGTGATGAATTATGCCATCAGTAACGACATAGAAAGAAGAGGACTCACACCTGCAAGTGAAGTTGCCGGCGGCACTGACATCATGACCCGGAGTGTTGTGGCAAATGCCTGTGGACCTGCTCCGATGATTGCATTGACACCTGCAAATTGTACACTGAATGCGCCAACAGCTGATTTTATCGGTAATCCATTAAGCGGCTGTGCACCACTCACAGTGAACTTTACAGATGCAAGCCTGAATACGCCTACTTCGTGGAGCTGGACTTTTACGGGAGGTGCACCGGCAGCATCAGGTGCTCAAAATCCTTCTGTAGTCTATGCAACTCCGGGAGTTTATTCAGTAACGCTCGTGGCAACCAATGCTTCAGGCTCTGATACCAGGACCAAGACCAATTATATCACTGTAACAAATTGTACCCCGGTTTCAAATTTTACAGGAAATCCGACTACACTTTGCGAAGGACAAACAGTTTCCTTTTTTGATGCAAGTACAAATACACCGACCTCATGGACCTGGACTTTCCCGGGAGGAACCCCTGCTGCTTCGGCATCACAAAATCCTGTGGTTAGTTATGCGACAGCCGGTGTGTACAATGTAACTTTACAGGTTACGAATGCTTACGGCACCAACACATTAACAAAGACAAATTACATCACAGTAAATGCATGTCCACCGCCCCCGGTTTCAAATTTTACCGGTACTCCAACCACTGTATGTGTAGGAAGCAATGTTACATTTTCTGATTTATCTACAGGCGGTCCGACCTCCTGGCAATGGACTTTCGCGGGCGGAACACCCGGAACTTCACTTGCTCAAAATCCAGTTGTCACCTATAGTAGTACAGGGGTTTATTCTGTCACATTGCAGGTTACCAATTCCAGCGGGACAAGTACATTTACAAGAACAAATTACATCACAGTAAATGCCTGCTCTGCACCAACTGCAAATTTCGCAGGTGCGCCAACAACTATTTGTGAAGGACAAACAGTAAACTTTTTTGATCTCTCTACAGGCGGACCTTCTTCATGGAGTTGGACGTTTACGGGAGGAGCCCCTGGTGCATCAGGTGCCCAAAACCCGGTGGTGACTTATGCAGTTGCAGGCACATATACAGTTTCACTGACAGCTTCAAATGCTTTTGGTGGCAATAATAAAACAGTTGCTGCTTACATTACAGTGCAGGTATGCCCGAGCGCTGGTAGTGGATTAATTGTAAATGATGGCTCGCTCATTTTCCTTCAACCCGGCGCACTTATTTTTGACGAAGGTGGATTCATCAACCAGGATAACGGTGCCAATATTGGTAACATCGACAATTTCGGAACCTTTGAATTAAAAGGAGATTGGACAAATAATTCCACGAGCAATTGCTTCATCAATAGCAGTCCGGGCGTAACAGTTCTGAGCGGTGCAGCGCAGGGAATATTAGGGAGTACGCCGACATATTATTTTAATCTAACCTTATCAGGTACAGGTGTAAAATCGCAAGCGGTTGATGCGCGTACAGAAGGTACACTTGCATTAAATGACAGGGAGTTGGCAACGAATGATTATGTGATGTATGTTACCAATACAGCAGCAGGAGCGATTACAAGAACTGGCGGGTTTAGTGCAACACCTGTGCAGGGTTTTGTAAGCAGCACCAACAATGGAAAGCTATGGAGAAATACAAACAGCACAGCAAGTTATGTGTATCCTGTAGGATCCACCATTGGCTCTCCGCGTTTTCGTCCTGTGGAAATAAAGCCTACAAGTGCAGCAGCTTCAACCTTTGGTATCCGTTTCGTCAACAACGATCCGAATACGCAGGGCTATAACCGCGCATTAAAAGATCCCAGCCTGGGTACAATCAATCCTTTGTGGTACCAGCGTGTAACGCGTATCAGCGGGACTGCCATTACCGACATAAAGCTCTACTATGATAATATTGCCGATGGCGTTGCCAGCTTTGCAACAAACCTGATGACGGAATGGGGACCTTATTCACCGCCGGTGCAATGGAATGACCTTGGCCTGGTAAGCAATACAGGTGCAGCTTCACCAGCGTTATCAAGCGTTACAAAAGGTGGGTGGAATGTATTCAATACAGAGAATTTCAATATTTCGCCACAGTCGCAGCCACTTCCTGTGGAGCTGATCAAATTTACTGCAGTGTGTGACAAAGCCAATGTGATCCTGGAATGGACAACAGCGAGCGAAATAAACAATGATTATTTTACCGTAGAAAAAAGTCTTGATACAAAGAATTTTGAAGAGATTGCTACAATAGATGGTAACGGTACTTCCTCTGAGCAGCATAATTATGAAGCAAAGGATCAGGCGGAGAACGGTTCAGTTTATTATCGCTTGAAACAGACTGATTTTGATGGCAAGACCACCTACAGTGATGACATAACCGTGAACTGTGACCGGAGTGGCCGCCACGAAATAATAGGGATTTATCCTAACCCCGCGCATTCTATCATTGCTGTTGACCTGTTCCTGGCTGAAGGCGGAGATATCAAAATGACGCTTTACAATGCCATTGGGCAGCTGGTAATAGAGAAGGAGATGTCGTTTAAAAATGGCTTCCAGAAGTTCACGATTGACCTTTCTGAACTGCCACCGGATGTTTACCAGTTGAATTTAACTACAGGATTATCGGTGACAACCAAAAAGGTTGTGAAAATGTAGTTGAAAGGGCATTTGTTTCCGTTAATATATTTCTTATTTCACCTTTTGTGGTTTGCATTAATTTTCTACATTTGCATCCCATTTTAATAAAAATATCAAATTTTAATCAAAACCGGCATGTTACATCATTATGAAACAGTTTTCATTATGACTCCCGTTCTTTCGGAAGATCAAATGATGGATACTGTTACCAAATTCAAGAAAATCCTCACCGACAACGGAACCGAGATTGTTCACGAGAACAATTGGGGATTGCGCAAGCTGGCTTACCCGATTCAGAAAAAGAACACCGGGTTTTACTATCTCATTGAGTACAAAACCGAAGGAGAGCTGATTAATAAGCTTGAACTTGAGTTTAAACGAGATGAGCGGATCATGCGCTTTCTTACCGTTGTATTAGACAAACACGCAATTACGTACAATGAAAAAAAACGTAAGAATGCTACTGCGAAAAAAGAGGAAGCACAGGTAGCGTAAAAAAAACAATTTCGAATTACGACAACGATCGTGACGAAATTAAAATCCGAAACAAAAATATTAAAACCTAAATGGCAACATCGAATGAAGTCCGTTACCTCGCACCGCCGCAGGTAGACACAACAAAGAAGAAATACTGCCGCTTTAAAAAATCAGGCATAAAGTATATCGACTACAAAGATCCTAACTTCCTGCTTAAGTTCGTCAATGAACAAGGTAAAATACTTCCCCGCAGGCTTACCGGTACTTCCCTGAAGTATCAGCGTAAAGTTGGCCAGGCAGTTAAACGTGCACGTCACATTGCCCTGATGCCATACGTGTCTGATTTAATGAAGTAAGATCAACAAAATAGTTTTTGGTTTTCAGAACCTCAAACGTCAAACATTAAAACCGAAATCTTCCCATGGAAGTAATCCTCAAACAAGACCTCGATAATCTCGGCTATGCTGATGAAATCGTAAAAGTGAAAGACGGGTATGCCCGCAACTTTCTGATCCCGCGCGGACTCGCCTCTATTGCAACTGTAAGCAACCGCAAGATGCTGACTGAGACCCAGAAGCAACGTTCCCATAAAGCACAGAAAATTAAAGGTGATGCTGAAGGGGTTGCTAAACAGCTGGAAGCAATGACGCTTCGTATTGGTGCAAAAGCCAGCGATGCAGGAAAAATTTATGGCTCCATTACCGCGTTACAGCTTGCAGACGCACTCAGCAAGCACGGCGTGAATGTTGACCGTAAAAAAATTCGCATTGACGGAGATCATATCAAAGCAACAGGAACTTACACAGCAACTGTTAACCTGCACAAAGACATCAAAGCCAAAATTACTTTTGAAGTCATTGCGGAGTAATTGCGCAAACCAAATCAAAATAGAAAAAGCTCCGTAAGTCGGGGCTTTTTTATTGGAATATTTTTCTCAACAAATCTTTT
>JBDTTM010000190.1:0-8140 GCA_039930605.1 Bacteroidota bacterium | reverse complement strand
AGTGTGATTCCTTTCTATCAGCTAACTTCGCATTCAGTACTTCCCTCAAATGAAAAAAAATATCCTTTTCCTGGTCCTGTTTTTTATCCTCGCAAAAATTGCTGAAGCCCAGTTCCCCGGCGGCTTTGGAGGAGGCGGAGGCAGTTCACAGAAAATTTATGACGGGAAAATAACAGGAACTGTTACAGAAAAAATTTCAGGGAAAATCATTGAGTTTGCAAACATTGCTTTATACGAGACCGGAAGTCAGAAGCCCACAGACGGAACGGTTACTGATGAAAAAGGAAACTTTAAGCTGAAGAACATTAAGAATGGCAAATACCGTGTCACGGTTACATTTATTGGATTCAACACAATCACGTTCGACTCGCTGGAAATAACTGATAAAAAAGCCGGTGTTGAACTCGGGAAAATAACCCTGGAAGCCGGCAAAACTTTATCCGAAGTGAATGTAGAAGAAGAGAAACCACTCATCGAAACCAGGATAGATAAACTTATTTACAATGCCGACAAAGACATTACAAGTAAGGGAGGTAATGCCACTGACGTGCTTCGCAAAGTTCCGATGGTAACGGTTGATCTGGATGGCAATGTCATGCTGCAGGGAACGAATAATGTAAAAATCCTCATCAATGACAAGCCATCAGGCATCATGGCCGGTACGGTGGGAGATGCAATGAAGATGATTCCTGCTGATGAAATCGAAAAGGTGGAAGTGATTACAAGTCCCAGTGCTAAGTATGATGCAGAAGGAACGGGTGGTATCATCAATATTATTACGAAGAAAAAAAATATTGAAGGACTGAGCGGCATGATAAACCTTGGAATTGGAACACGTTCCAGCAATTTATTCAGCAACCTCAATTACCGCCAGGGAAGATTCGGAACCGGATTGAATGTGGGTGGCTTCGGCTATACCGGAACCGGAACCCTTAATTCAAGGCGTATTCAAAACGATACGCTTGTATTCCGTCAGGAGGGAGAGAATAAAAATATAGGTGTAGGACCATTTATACAATGGACCACTGATGTTGACCTCAACAGCAAAAACAATTTCAGCACAGCGGTTAAATTTTTCGGATTCTTCAATACTGTTGATGGAAGTAATGATGGCATGCAGCGCGCGGGTACACTGGAGCAAAATTTTACTGCTGATAATCACTCACAGGTGAATGGAATTAATTACGATGCCTCAATTGACTACAAACACAAGTTCAAAACGCCCGACCAGGAATTTTCCATGAGTGCGCAGCACACCAACAATACACGTTCGATTGATTTTGATAATAAAAATGTTTATGAATCATCGTATATACTTTCAACCGAAGAGACAAGCACGAACGATAATGTGAATCGTGAAACTACTTTTCAAAGCGATTACACGCATCCATTTTCAAAAAAATTGACTCTTGAAACGGGAGTAAAAGCTATTCTCCGGGATGTGACAAGCGATGCAAATACATACGTGCAGGTGAATGATACATTGATGCATATTATCTCTCCGGATTATTCTTATTCCACAGAATTCAACTACCTCCAAAATGTTTATGCAGGTTATGCGGTTGGATCTTTATCCATGAAAAAATTTGGACTTAAATTGGGAGGTCGTTTTGAGCAAACAGAAGTGAAAGGTGACCCGGGAGATGGAAGCAAAAAATTTACAAGTAATTACCGGAACTTGATTCCAAGCGCTACAGTATCCTATCGCAAGGCGGGGAAATACCAGGTGAAGATGAGCTATACGCAACGGATCCAGCGGCCCGGGATGACATATTTGAATCCTTATAGAAATACGAGTGATAAATCTATGACCACCTACGGTAATCCTGATTTGGACGCGGAGACCAGCCATGCATTTGAATTTGGTTATTCAATTTTCCGGAGTTTCGGATCTATTAGTTCAACAGTTTATCATCGGTTTACAAATAATGCAATCGAAAAATTCAGTTTTGTAAATGAAAGTACGGGTCAGTTTGAAACCACCTATGGCAACATCGGGGAAAATAAATCAACAGGTGGAAGTGTCGGGTTAAACGTATTGTATAAGAAATTGATGATGTCACTGAACACGAACGTTTACTATTATGAAGTGAAAACCAGCCAGGAAAATTTAAACCTTTCAAATACCGGGGTCAACTACAACATCAGTTTATTCGGTAGCCTGAAGTTTACAGATCGTTGGGGTGTGCAGGCATTTGGAAATTTCAGCGGACCGAAATACAGCGTACAGGGATATTCTACTTCATTCTTCTATTACAACCTGAGTGCGCGCAGAGAATTCAAAAACGGGAAAGGCGGAGTCGGATTAGGTCTTGATAATTTCGCAAGTCCCTATCTCCATTTCAAAAGTGTTTATGATGGTGATGGATTCAGCTATCGGACAGACAACAAAATATTTTTCCTGGGAGTGCGGCTGAGTTTTGATTATCGTTTTGGAAAAATGGAATTCGGAAACTCGAAGAAGAAAATTAAAAATGATGATTTGAAGCCGGGTGATGAAGGTGGGGTGGAAGGTGGAATGGGAGGGAAGTAGCAGCCAACAGCCGGGAACAGCCAGTCGGCAGTAGGCAGTAGTCAGTCGGCAAAGGATTGTTGAATTAGTTGGAATACAGTTACAAAATAGTAATAGGTACTAAGTATTAAGAAATAAACAGCCAGTTTGCAGTCGGCAAGGGATTGTTGAATTAGTTGGAATACAGTTGCAAAATAGTAATAGGTACTGAGTATTAAGAAATAAACAGCCAGTCGGCAGTTGGCAAATCGATTATTGCTTTAATTTAGAATTGAATTCCAAATAGTTTTGAGAGTTAAGAAATAGCCCGCAAGTAACCAATGGCAAGTGGCCAGAAGCCAGTATCCGGTAGCAAGCAGCCAGCATGTATCAAACAGAAAAGGAGCATTTGAAAATTGCAGGGATGGAGATCGATCTGCTGCGGATTGTGAATGTGGATGAGCTGTATTCAAATCTTGTTTCAAAAGGTGACGATCATGAGGATGTAAAGGATGAACGGATTCCGTACTGGGCTGACTTATGGCCTTCGGCAATTGGATTGAGCGAGCACCTGGTTCAATCAAAGATTATCACAAAAGATTCGATTGTTCATGAAATGGGCTGTGGGCTTGGATTGCCGGGGATCGTTGCAGGAAAATTGGGTGCAAAAGTGTCGTTCTCCGATTACCTTGATGAAGCACTTGACTTTGCAAGACAGAATTGGAATTTAAATAACATGGCCTCGGCCGATTTTCAAAAGTTAGACTGGCGAAATCCGAACACAGGTTTAAAGGCAGATTTGCTGCTGGCGTCTGACGTTGCTTATGAACGGAAAGCATTTGAATTTCTTCCTCATGCATTTAAAACTCTTTCTAAGTCCGGCGGAAAAATTATTGTGAGCGAACCAAACCGGCTATATGCACAGGAGTTTTTCGACTCACTGTCGTTCCACGGATTTACAATGAAGAAATTTATTTACTCCGTTCATCGCAACAATCACCAGCATCGGGTCAATGTATTCGAAATCGAATCTCATTGAACACATTTTGATTGTCTAAAATCTAAAATCTCATAGCTCGCACCATTGGACTCCGTTCGCATCGATAAATGGCTTTGGGCCATGCGGTTTTACAAAACCCGGACACAAGCTACCAAAGCATGTGACCTTAACAGGGTTGCTATTGCCGGTGAAACGGTGAAGCCTTCACGGCATATCAAGTTAGGAGAGAAAATTGAATTGAAATGGAGCGGTGGATTAAAACGCACCATTGAAGTAATTCAACTTACTGAAAAACGATTGGGAGCTAAACTTGTTGCTGACTATTACAAGGACCACACGCCACAAAAAGAAATTGATGACTACAAAGCGCGTGTTGCGCGTGCTGCAGCATACCGCGATCCCGGCGCAGGCCGTCCAACCAAAAAAGACAGGAGAGATATGGATGATTTTTTAGATGCCGTGGATGATCTGTTTGAATGAAGGAATTGCTCCTCGATCTTTCTTGCTTCTAACTTTTAACTTCTAACTTTTAACTTTTGCTTATGGCTGTTCCCAATTACCCAATCACCAAATTACAAATCACTCCTTCCTAATGTATCGTGTGAAACAACCTGTTCCACCTTATCTTAGACAAGAAACTTCCATTGGTATCCCAGCTCATCCAGATAAAAACTGCTTTGCCTACAATGTGGTCTTCAGGCACAAAACCCCAGAAGCGAGAGTCAGCAGAATTGTGTCGGTTGTCGCCCATCATGAAATAGTAATTCATTTTAAAGGTGTACTCAGTTGCAACCTGTCCATTGATAAGAATCTGACCATCGCGTTCTTCCAATTTGTTATTCTCATATTCACCGATGGCCTTTCTGTAAAATACAATATTCGTTGAGTCAAGCTTAAGCGTCGCACCTTTCTTTGGAATCCATAGCGGACCAAAATTGTCTGCATTCCAGCTGAACCTTCTGTCGAATGGGAAAATATAATCTTCAAAATTTCCTTTTGGATCTATCATCGGGTCAATGCCTTTGACATTGTTCATAGCTTGCAGTTTTTCCGTCCCTTCCTTAGTGAGGTTAAATGCATAGTCGCCCTGGTCAGACGTCGGTCCTCCTTCACGGATATCCATTTTCTCAAGTATAGCAGGGTTGAAACCGTTGCCATCTGTTTTTACATGGTAGGTGAATTGAGATCTCTCCGGAAATTCAACCTGCCTGCCGTTGATGTAAACATTCCTGTCGATGATGTTTATTGTATCGCCTGCAATCCCGATACATCGTTTGATGTAATTCTCTTTCTTATCAACCGGTCTTCCTTCATTCTCTGCAGGCCAGTTGAATACCACGACATCATTGTTTTTTATTACCCCGAATCCCCACAATCTGTGATAGCCAATCTTAATCCATTCCAGATAAGACTTACCGCCTATCAATGGCATGGTGTGATGTGCAAAAGGAAATGAAAGTGGTGTCATAGGAATGCGGGCACCATAGCTGACCTTACTCACAAACAGGAAATCACCGACAAGCAGCGACTTTTCCATACTGGGGGTTGGGATTGTATATGCCTCGATGAAAAAAGTACGGATGATGGTAGCGGCAATTACAGCGAAAATGATGGCATCTACCCATTCACGTGTTGCAGATTTCCGTTGCCCGGGTTTTGTTTTTAGTAAGAACCAGACTCCGATCGTGAAAATTCCGAATATGATGTCTTTAATAAGTTCCCAGTTGATTCTAAGTCGCTTCATAGTTTGTTAAATGGGTATTGGGTTGGTTTTTGTGTTGGGCGCAAATTTAGATGCGCTAAAGAGAATTAAGTATTAACGAGTAGTTAAACACATTCGTTACAATTGTAATAAATCCTTCATTCCGAACACACCTTTCTTGCCGATGAGCCATTCTGCTGCAGTTACAGCTCCTTTTGCGAAACCGGTTCTTCCTTTGGCATCATGAATCAACTTAATTGAGTCATCAGCGCTTTCGAAGGTGACTTCATGTAATCCGGCAGCATCCCCAATGCGATGTGAATAGACAGGCAGAATAGTGTGGTCATCTGGAGCAGTTGTTTCCGAACTTTCTGCAGGATAACTTTCCCACTTCTTGAATCGTGTAAGATGTTTCAACAGATCATTTGCCAGGGTCACTGCTGTGCCACTCGGAGCATCCTTCTTCTGGGTATGGTGTGTTTCAGAAATACTTACTTTTTCATATTCCGGAAACCGTTCAGCCATTTTCGCCATCAACTCATTCAATGCGAAGAACAGGTTCACGCCAATGCTGAAATTAGGTGCCTGGAAAAAAGATTGATCCGATTGCAGACATATTTTTTTTGCTTCTTCCAGTTTCTGATTCCATCCTGTGGTTCCGCTTACAACCGGAATGCCGGCATCAAAACACTTCAGTATATTTTCATAGGCACTTTCGGGCTGGGTGAATTCAATCGCAACATTTGCCTTCATCAGGTTGACTTTTGTGAAGTCAGCCAGGTTCTCTTCAGTGATCTTCAACACCACTTCATGCCCTTTCTGCAATGCAATTTGTTCAATCGCTTTCCCCATCTTCCCATATCCAATTAATGCAATTTTCATTCAGCGTAAATAAATTGCAAGGTGTATAAATAAGGTTGTGACGATGTAAAAAAACAGGTAAAGTTTTGAACTGAATAAAATTGAAAAAAGTGCTAGTGGTTCACAAACTTACCGGCAATACTTGTTGCATTACTTTGTAACGAAACAAAATATATTCCGGGTGTCAAATCTTCAATTCCTATTCTCATTTCATTCCTCCAACTGATTTTTTTCCTGCGGAGTACATTTTGTCCAAGTGTATTCGAAATGTTGATGGTTACCATTTCATTTTCATGAAAAGCAGGTGAATAAAGAGAAATATTTTGTGACGCTGCATCAGGAACAATTATAAAGCCTGTTGAATTATTAATATCAAAAATATCTGTAGTAAATGTGGTACTGACGAGTGCCCTGCAACCATTGCTATCATGGACTTCGACCTGGTAGGTACCGTTTTGTGAAGGGATATAAAGAGAGTCAGTGGCTCCGTTTATTGCGACCCCAAAATAAAACCACTGGAACGTACTAAAGTTGGAAGCCACGTTGCAGAACAAGGTATCTATTGACTGGGTAATGTAAGGAGCAGGAGGTGAAGGAAAAACGGTTAGATACCCGGGAAGGAATAAGGAATCAGTTCCATTGCTGTTTGAAACCACTAATGAGACATCATAAGTTCCCGGAGTGGAATAGCAGACTTGAGATGGATTTTGCAAAAAACTGAAGGATGGGTTTCCACCCGGGAAATACCAATGCCATGAAACGGGGTTATTGGTTGATTGATCAGTGAAGTTGATACATTCTTCCTGGCAAAGTGAAGTATCTGAAATTACATGCGCAGTTGGATTTAAATTCGAAAAATAATCTGCTGGATAATTCGGCAAGCCAAGCCAGTCGATATAAGGAGTCGTGTTGAAGCCTGCATCAACATAGTTGCAAAGCAGGCCTGCCGAATCCGGATCATTGATCACGCCGGCATAGTAGTCACTTCTATGGGCACAATAAATTTTTCCGTCAGGCGCAATCTGCAAAGCACTGTAACGATACAATGTACTGCTGCTGTCGAGGGTGACGCGGCTATTTAGAATTCCGTTCGCCGTTCCTGAAACCAGGTCAAACTGGTAGAGGTGACACCAGGGTGGATTCATATTCGTACCATACAAATACCTGCCATTCGGAGAAAACTCTGCGCCATAGGTATAATCCATATCCTGTTGCTGTACTACGATGTGATTGGAAGCAAGTCCTGTCAAATTATCAAAGTCGCAGATGTCAAATGAATTTTTGTCCCACATGGCAAGTGCCAGTTTATTGCCTTGCCTGTTCGCCTTGAAATATCCTGCTGTTGCCCCAATCCACAAATTATGAAACGGGCCAAGACCGCTTACATTCGGAATTGTATTTAATCCGGCTGAAGTTAATGCGTATGAATAAATATCATCTGTTGTCCAATCGTTAATCAATATCCAATAGTCAATGTTGTTCCCGTGCTTTACTGCCGTGAGCTTTTCGTATACTGGTGTTCTTATAGGAGAATTTTTTGTGGTGACATCGCCGAATCCGAGGTTCAAAGTCATGTCAACAGTGGAATAGCAAAACCCATTGATTCCTAAATTGTAATCTACAGTGAAGATGTAGAAAATGGTTGAAGATCCCGGCAGCCTGATAATGATGGAACTTTGTGTGGATGAAGGATCTCCGAAAAGTCCGAAGCCATTCGGCATTTGTATATGATTCCTGTCATAAACGCTTAATCCATCCGTATAAAAAAGTAAGGAGCCGTTCGTATCAGAAATTGATGCGCATCCTTCATAAGTATTGAGTGCACCCGTAACAAGTGTGGCTGTACCTGAAGAGAAATCAATTCCTGCATTGCCACCGAAATACCAATGCCATGCTTCCTTCTGCGCAAAAATGCTTTGGGATAAAAGCAAACAAAAACAAATCAAAAAATTTCTCATTCCAAAAAAAAGAATATTGAATTTCTATCTTCTATCTTCTAACTCGCCTTTGCGAACCTTCAGCGGAGCAAGGCTTTTAACTATTAACTTTCAACTATTAACTATTAACTATTAACTATTAACTATTA
>JBDTTM010000189.1:0-8181 GCA_039930605.1 Bacteroidota bacterium | reverse complement strand
GGACAGGGCGAAGGCGAACCTTTGCTGCAGGTGAATGTAACAGGAGGAGTAGTTGTATCAGTAGTTTACAAAGGGGAAAATATCCTTGGCTTGCCGGTAGCAACCAAAAATGATTTTGAATTTGTGCTTTATCCCAATCCTCCCGCTGAACAAATCACTGCAAAATATTCCTTGCCCAAAAATAATGATGTTGTCTTTTCTCTGGTTGATGAAAAAGGAAGTTCAGTCCTATTGATTGAAAAGAAAAATGAATTATCCGGAGACCATGTTTTGAATTTTGACCTTCCTTCCAATTTAGCTGCAGGAAATTACTTTTTGAAAATGACTTCAGGTAATTCCTCGGTGACAAAACCGCTTTCAATTCAATAGAAAATTTCCGGTATTTAGTGATTTCTCTCCCTCTCCTTTGGAGAGGGACCGGGGTGAGGCCTAAACTCTCTCTATCACAACCGCGCTCGCCCCTCCGCCACCATTGCAAATTGCTGCGGCTCCAATCTTCGCATTCCGTTGCTGCAATACATGAATCAATGTCACCACAATCCTGCAACCGCTGCTGCCGAGTGGATGTCCCAAAGCAACAGCTCCTCCATTTACATTTACTTTTGAGGGATCCAATTTCATTTCTTTGTTGTTGGCAATTGCCACCACACTGAATGCTTCATTGATTTCGAAAAACTCAATATCACTCATTTTTAATCCTGCCTTCGCAACTGCTTTTGGAAGTGCTTTGCTAGGTGCAGTAGTAAACCATTCAGGCGCCTGTTGTGCATCTGCAAAAGAACGGATTTTGGCAAGCGGTTTAATTCCCAATGCATCTGCTTTTTCTTTGCTCATCAATATGACCGCTGATGCGCCATCGTTCAGTTTCGAAGCATTCGCTGCTGTCACAGTTCCGTCTTTTTGAAATGCCGGTTTCAACGAAGGAATTTTTTCCATTTTCACATTTTTGTATTCCTCGTCTTCAGTCATGATGATCGGATCCTTGCCGCGTTGTGGAATTGACACGGGAGTAATTTCATCTTTGAACAGTCCCTTAGAATAAGCATCTGCACTGCGTTTGTAAGAATCAATTGCATAAGCATCCTGTTCCTCCCTGCTGATCTTGCATTCTGTAGCGCACAATTCAGCAGCACTTCCCATGTGGTAATCGTTGTAAACATCCCACAGACCATCTTTCACAAGTCCATCGGTGATGGTTCCATTTCCAAGTCTGTAGCCATTCCTGGCTTTGTCGAGGTAATAAGGCACACTGCTCATATTCTCCATACCACCTGCAACAACTACCTCATTGTCGCCAAGCATAATACTTTCAGCCCCGAGCATAATTGCTTTCATACCGGATGCACATACTTTATTTACAGTGGTACCGGGAACAGTATTTGGAATTCCTGAAAAAATGCTTGCCTGTGTAACCGGAGCTTGACCCAGGTTGGCACTCATCACATTTCCCATAAAAACTTCCTGCACCTCTTTGGGATCCAGTTTTATTTTTTCCATGGCAGCTTTGATTGCATGTGCGCCAAGTTGGGTTGCACCAATGGATGACAATGCGCCTCCGAAACTTCCGATCGGGGTGCGGACGGCAGAAACGATATAAACTTCTTTGAAATCAGGCATAAATGGATTGATTTTTTCGCAAAGATACTATTTTTAAAAAATGTGGAGTGTCAATGAATAAAGTTGTGTGTACAGCGTTTGAAATGTTTATAGATAAAGATTTCTACATTTGTCTTTCGTACATAGGACTTTCGAAGGAAGTTTTCTTCGTGATTTTTGCGCTGATTTTTAGGAATGTTTCGTCCTTACCAAAAAGAATTTTATGAATGAAATTCCCATCATACCCGGGCGTGGATTGGTCACAAAATTATCAACCCAGATGCGGTTGGATTTTCTCGGGTCTATTGAGTTGAAGACGGACAGAATTGCTTCGTCAAAGTTGGACTTGCATAATATTCAGAATAATATTGAATCGTATATCGGAACTACCGAGATTCCCCTCGGTGTTGTAGGACCACTTTTGTTTGATGACGAGGGCAAAGAAGAGTTGGTCTATTGTGCAGCAGGTACGCTGGAAGGTGCTTTGGTTGCAAGTATGAACAGGGGAGCGAAGGCATTGAGTATGAGCGGCGGATTCTCTGCAAAGATTGCCTGGCAAAAGATGAGCAGATCACCAATGTTTTTGTTTGAAAATGAAAACGATGCGAGCACATTTAAATTTTTTGCAGAAAATATTTTCAGTGAAACAAAAAAAATTGCTGAAAAATATTCTAATCATGCAAAATTACTCGATCTGCAGGTGATTCATTCGGATACAGTTGTCCATCTGAAATTTATTTATTCTACAGGGGATGCTTCGGGGCAAAACATGACCACTACCTGCACATGGCATGCAATGTTGTTTATAGCTCAGAAATTTACAAATGAAACAGGAATAATTCCGGTAGATTTTGTGATTGAAGGGAACGGTGCATCCGATAAGAAAGTTTCCCTGTACAATATTAAAGAAGGCCGCGGGATCAATGTAACAGCAAGGTGTTCACTGTCTGAAAAAGTTATCAATGAAATTTTGCGCACTACTTCAGAAAAATTATTACGCTGTTATTCACCCTCACAAAAACTTGCAACAGCAGATGGAATGGTTGGATACAACATCAATGTGGCGAATGCAATTGCGGCGATATTTGTAGCTACCGGGCAGGATCTCGCCTCCATTCATGAATCTGCTGTTGGCATTTTATTTTTGGAAAAAACAGATAATGGTTTAATGCTGCGCCTTACCCTTCCCAATCTTGTAATCGGTACGGTTGGTGGAGGCACGCATTTACCCAAACAATCCCAGGCATTGGAAACAATGAAATGTCTTGGCAATGGCAAGGTAGAAAGGTTTGCAAAATTGATTGCAGGATTTGCACTCGGCCTGGAAATTTCAACATACGCTGCTATTGTGAGTGGAGAGTTTGCCAAGTCACACGAAAAACTGGGAAGAAATAAACCGGTAAACTGGTTGTTACGTTCTGAGTTGACGCACGATTTTATTCTTTCAAGCCTGAATGGTTTTTTCAAAGACAAAGATATTCAGAACATTTACCTCGCAGATGAAGGCTTATTGGAAAACGGTATCATCACAACTATCACCGGCCGGATCAGCAAAAAAATAATCGGTTTCGTTCCATTGAATGTTGAATACAAGGACAAGAGCGGTGAATTAATAACGCTGAAGTTATTGATGAAGTCAAAAGCACTGGATGAAGAGGTAATAAAGGGATTGCATTTGATTGCAGCTTCAATTGATCCGCAACTCTCAGACCTGCTCAATGAATACAAGGATAACCTGGAATTCAAAAACTGTCATCTGAAAGAACTGGAGTTGTGTACCTATTTGCATGAGCAGCATTTTGAATTTACTCCGTTATATTTCGGCAAGCATGCAGACAGTAAACGGGAGATCTTTTTTTTCATCCAGGAGTTTTTAAGTTTTTCCTCGCTGAAAATATTTAATTCAGAAAATCATCCTGAGAAATGGCAACGGGAAAATATTTTAAGAACAATCGATTGCATAAACACTTTCCATCAAAATGCTGATGTTTCAAAGTTTGCCTCTGTGCAGGAGTTTTTACCCTGGCAATCCGCTCCATTGTATAAAAAATTTCTTTCCATCTTAATTAAGGAACGGGCTGAGGAATGTAATTTGAAGCACTTTCAAAATCTGTCGGAGCAAATTGATCAATGGCAAGAGGAAGCGGAGTCCATTCATCTCCCGAAAACAATTATTCACAATGATTTTAACCCACGTAATATTGCATTGCAACTGGATGGTAAGCCGGTGATATATGATTGGGAATTGGCAATGATTGATTTTCCCCATCGCGATATTGTGGAGTTTTTAAGTTTTGTGTTACCGGAAAATTTTCAGAAGGAGGATTTATATTTCTACCTTGACCATCATTACCGGTTAAATGATTCATTTTCCAGGAAGGAATGGATCAGCGCATACAAGTATTCATTGAAGGTTTATATTTCATGCAGGGTTTCATTTTATGAAGTCTCCGGAATATTAATCAGGTATGATTTTTCCAGGCGTGTTTTGCAAACTGCTTTCCGTATGTTGGAGTGTTTGAATGACTATGAATAATACATTCCGGCATATCCTGGTTGTATTGGTGCCGCTTATTTTTTCTAATGTGATTCATATGATCATTGTGAAGCGCAATTTTCTGAACGCATTTAATCTGCCATTGTCTGTGAAGCTCTTCGGCGAAAATAAAACGTGGAGGGGATTTATTTTTGTGCCTGTCCTCAATGGAATGATACTGGTTTTACTCAATGCCGTTTTGCGATTTGACATCCAGTATCCTGCTCTGTTAGGTTTTATTCTTGGACTTGCTTACATGGTTTTTGAATTACCCAACTCATTTTTGAAAAGGAAGCTGGGCCTGCCTGCCGGACAGGGAGGAATCAAGCCGGGAGAGCAACATAACAGGATGAAATTTTTATTTTCAGTGATGGATAAAACGGATTCGTCATTTGGGGTAGCGCTCACTTATTTTTTGTTAGGTTATATTGGCCTCCGTTTCGCAATATGTCTGTTTCTGATCAACGCATTCACTCATGCATTGCTTTCACAATTGTTGGTTGTCCTTGGAATAAAGAAAAATTTTTGATTGATGAAGCAGGAAAAAATATTCAACCTCCCCAACCTGATCAGCTTTTACAGGCTGCTTACTTTTCCTTTCATACTTTGGATGGTATATGCCGGAGAGGAAAAAATGTTTGCGATTTTTCTCTGTATAAATTTAATTACAGATATCCTGGATGGCCTCATTGCAAGACTTTTTAAATTGCAGACAAAATTCGGCGCCAAACTTGATTCGCTTGCTGATACCGGTATGTACATTCTGGCCTTCCTTGGAATTTATTTTTTTAAGCTGGAGGAATTGCAGGGATTCACCTGGATGCTTTGGTTGTTTCTTGCACTTCTCGTTTCAGGAAATTTGATTTCACTTATAAAATTCAAGAAGTTGCCGAGTCTGCATTTGTACTCAAGCAAGGTGGGAGGATATGTGCAGGGTATTTTCTTTTTTGTCCTGTTCGCCTGGAGTTACAACCAGTCTTTATTTTTTGCGGCAATGTTTATCGGTTATTTATCCTTACTGGAAGAAATTTTTGTGCTTTTGTTTTTAAAAAAATTAATACCTGATGCGCGCGGATTATTCTGGGTGTTGAATGAAAAAAAGGAATAACGAGCAGTTCAGTTCTTAAGGTCTTCTTTGTAATGAATGAAAGACTTGCTGAATAAAACGCCGTAAAGTGTTTTCAGCGGATCAGTACTTTTCTTGCGGTAAAATAATCCTGTCATCAAAACAAACCATGAAACGTGCGGAGAGTGATGATGAGTATCATGATTGCCTATGCCCATTCCCATGGGGAACCAAAAGGTATTGCTTGTTATTTTTGAGTCAGTGCCTAAATGTTCGCACCAATGTCTCAATGTTCCGGATAAGTTAAGAAAAAAAATCGAGCCTGATACAAACCACAGAGAAGGTTTAAATAGAATGATGATCAGCACACTTATGAAGGATGAAAACAGGATGTACCAGGTATTTATTGTTGGTGCTTTTATAATTTGAGTTTTCGATGTCTTTGGTTTCCTGTTGTTTGATTTTATCAGGAGATAAAATGTAAACAACAAAGGAATACATTCACAAAGCACATAAAACCAGCGGGCATTTTTAAACAAATACTCTTTCTCAGCAGGCCAGAGCGGATCAACATCAGAATTCGCATTGCCATGATGAATGAGATGATATTTTCTGAAAGGCTCACCATAAAATGGAAGCAGCATCAGTGCGCTTCCAAGATTCATAAGCACGCGGTCGAATTTTGTCCTGGTGATGGACTTGTGAGCGCCATCATGCACGATCACAATAAAAAAGGCATGAGCCAGCAAGCCCGCAGGAATGATCGTCCAATATTGCTGCCTGTTAAAATAATGCAGGCACAAAAGGATACAACTTAAAAGTAAAGATCCGGTGGTGATGGTGATTAACGGAATCAGCCATTTCAATTTTCGAAGCCTGTTTTCGAGTTTTAATTCAAATTGAAAGTTGCTGTCAGTATTCATAGAATTAAAACGAAATAAAGAACAGTTTATTCGCTCAGGTAATTATAAACCTGGTGTCCGCCTTCTTTCAGGAATTTGTCCTTTCGGAACAAATCCATATCACTTTGCATCATCTCTTTTACAAGCATGTTGAGGTCATACTTTGGTTTCCAGCCGAGTTTTGTTCTTGCTTTGGTAGGATCGCCAATCAGGAGGTCTACTTCTGTCGGGCGGAAGTAACGTGCATCAATACTCATGACCTGTTTACCTATTGGTAATTGAAATTCCTTGTTGCTGCATGATTTGACAAACGCTTTTTCATCAACTCCTTTTCCTTTGAACTCAAGCTCAATTCCTGCCTCGAGGAATGAAAGTTTCAAAAAATCCCGCACCGGAGTTGTTACACCGGTAGCAATTACAAAATCCTCCGGTGTATCTTGTTGAAGCATCAGGTACATCGCTTCAATATAATCTTTGGCATGGCCCCAGTCGCGCTTCGAATCAATGTTGCCGAGGTAAACCTCATCCTGTAATCCAAGTGCAATCCGGGATACAGCGCGTGTAATTTTTCTTGACACAAATGTTTCTCCTCGCAATGGAGATTCATGGTTAAACAGAATTCCGTTTACTGCAAACATATTATAAGCTTCGCGGTAGTTAACTGTGATCCAGTAAGCATAAAGTTTGGCGACAGCGTACGGTGATCTCGGGTAAAATGGAGTTGTTTCTTTTTGCGGAACCTCCTGAACGAGTCCATACAATTCGCTGGTAGAAGCCTGGTAAATTTTTGTTTTCTGAGTCATTCCCAGTAGCCGGACAGCTTCCAAAATTCTGAGTGTACCTGTACCATCAGCATTTGCAGTATATTCAGGGGTTTCAAAACTGACTTTTACATGGCTCATTGCACCCAGGTTGTAAATCTCATCGGGCTGGGTTTCCTGTATGATGCGGATTACATTGGTGGAATCAGTGAGATCGCCATAATGCATCTTGAATTTTACATTGGCTTCATGCACATCTTTATACAGGTGATCAACACGGTTGGTATTGAAAAGTGAACTCCTTCTTTTAATCCCATGAACAACGTATCCTTTGTTCAGTAAAAATTCAGCAAGATATGCTCCATCCTGTCCTGTAATTCCTGTTATCAGTGCTACTTTCATAGTGTCTAAGTGTGATTTTAAAGTTTTCAAAAGTACAAATAATAAAAGCGGATCATCCGAACCTGGCGGTTATTATTCACACAGCAGAAAGTGGGCTCGTATAGTACAGTTGATGCTTTTTTTGCGTCATTGCAGAAAAATTTTCTTTGTGAAATTAGTTTTTGCCACCAATAACAAACACAAGCTTGAAGAAGTGCGAAGGATCCTTCCCGAAAATATTGAATTGCTCACGCTTGCCGATATCGGTTGTACAGAAGATCTTCCTGAAACCGGAAATACATTAGAATACAATGCCGGACAGAAAGCAAGGTATATCCACGATAAATATGGCTACGATTGTTTTGCAGATGATTCCGGGCTGGAAGTGGAGGCGCTTCATGGGAGACCGGGTGTATATTCTGCGCGGTATGCCGGCTCAAACGGAAATTCCTCAGCGAATATGACAAAACTGTTGACAGAGTTGAATAAGGAAGAAAACCGCAAGGCCAGGTTCCGGACAGTCATTGCACTGATGCAAAATGGGGAGACCAATTTTTTCGAAGGAGAAATAGTCGGAGAAATAACGCTTAGTGAGAGAGGAGCGAATGGCTTTGGATATGATCCTGTTTTTATCCCGGAAGGTTTCCAGGTCACCTTCGCTGAGATGGCTCCTGAATTGAAGAACAGGATTAGTCACAGGGCAATTGCGGTTAAGAAGCTGGGGGAGTTCTTGGAGACTATAAATATGAAGTAATTATTTTTTATTGCTACTTCTTTGCACCCTCATTATAAAACATTCTTAACCTATTTAGGGTTGTACACATTAAGTATTTTATCAAGCAAAATAGTTTAACTTTATATTTTGATTAGAATTGTTAGCCAAAATATTCGGGTGATGTCTATTTCTTAGTTGAAATTTTTCGAAGTGGTTTTTTATTG
>JBDTTM010000188.1:0-8189 GCA_039930605.1 Bacteroidota bacterium | reverse complement strand
GGATAAGGTGCGGGTATAAATAAGTTATACGCAACCCGTGTCGCTTCGATTAAACGGTGTAGCGTAAGCAAAGTGTACTACTCCGAAACGCGGCAAAGCCGATTGGCTATCGCTTCGTAAAAATAAAAGAGGCAAATACTTCTCTCATTTTTTAAGTTTGGTATTTGCCACATTTATTTTAACCCTCCACGCTCACTGCTTCGTAGAAAAGTTCCTGCAAAATTCAAAAGCCGAAATTCCTTCATCAAAAAATAACACGGCAAAGATGCTGTTTTCAAAAATTCGTTCTCTACATTTACACCTTCAAAATAAAATCTTATCTCTAACCAAAAAAAACTCTCTATGAAAACACCAACAAAATCCATTGCAGGAAAAATTCTGATCACTCTGATCACGATTTTAAACTTAACATTTTCTTCTTCCATTCGAGCTTATGACAATCCTCTCCGAGGGATGTACGTTAACGGACTCATCACTCAAGGAATATTAGGCAGTAATGTGCTTGAAAATGCTTTGCTTCAGAATGCAAAAGACAATCACATTTCGTATTTGATACTCTACGAATTGAATAGTGTATGGGGCAATACAGGATTAGAAACAAATCTTTGTAACTTTATCACAAAAGCAAAATCTCTCTACTGTATTTCTAAAATTGGAGCAGCAGGAGAGTGCAATGATTTTTTTACAAACTTAAATAGCTTCAATGCTTTGATGATAACTCCTGCATATACTTTCAACAGTTCACAGTTGCAAACATTAGGTGGAAACACTTCCTTAAATTTTGTTCAACAACAATATACACCTGCTGATGGAGGAATCGCGCTCATGGCGGAAATAGTAAAATCATCTTTGAGGATGCTTGACTTTAATTCTACCTGTACTTATAAGATTGATGCACTAGTTACTGAACATGAATTTTGGAATGCAGCACCCCCATGCCCTGGCACTCATTGCCTTTGTCAAATTTATACCGACCCGACCGATGATTATCTTAATGATTACATACCATTGTTAGATTACATGAATGTTGTAAAAAGCATGAGTACGACCTATCCTCTTACGGTAGAAACATATATTGGCTGGTTCCAGAATGATGCCGTTCCTGATCTCACTCAAGTGCAGCAAATTGATATTCGGACAGATTTTATTTTGTTACACTGTTATGTCGGAAATCCATCAGGCGCATACGGCTACGCAAACGCTGTAAGCCGATTAGCTTATTTTGGTGACGCAACAACAAAGCCGTTAACAAAAATTTGTCCAATCTTTTCTGTCGAACCCGGTTTTATGGGTCCTTGGGTAAACAGTGACCCTACAACGACAGGACAAACTATTTTTGCAGCAGAGAGACAATTCTTAGATGACATGGCAGCAAACACAAATCATGCGTATGGAGATAATATTATAATTCCCGGAGGTTTTATTTATTTTGAATCTGGATACATGCCAACTCCTACAAATAATGCCTTGTATCCTGCAAACAATGTTTTATTTGAAGACCCCGCTGCAAGTTGCTCCGGCTCTTCTGTAACCTTTCATTATGTTGGTCCCTATGAAGCAGGCACAACTTTCAACTGGGTCTTTGGAGATGGAACAACAACTTCTGTTGTTAATCCTGCCTATGCCTCACAAGATATTTCGCATACTTATACTAACGCAGGTAATTATACAGCAGGTCTTACTTTAGTTTATCCCGCTTATACTAATGACCCAACATGGTTGGGCGGTTGTTCCTCTTATACTTACTCAAGAACAGTTGTTGTAAATGGTACTTCAATTTCTCCCTCCGGCTCAACAACTTTTTGTCAAGGACAAAGCGTCACTCTAACAGCAACAGGAAACAATTTCTATTGGACAACACCGACAGGTACACACCCAATCACCCAAAGTATTAGTGCAAATGTTGACGGCAATTACTCTGTAACTGTTACAAACTTTAACGGCTGCGCTACTTCAACAGCAACAATTCACATCACTGTAAATCCAAATCCAACTGTTACAGTTACTCCAACCGACATCACATGCAACGGTGACAACGATGGTCAAGCTTGTGCAACCGCTTCAGGAGGTACATTGCCATATACTTATTCATGGTCGTGTACGGGAACACAATCTAACAATTGCCTTACCGCAATGCCTCCTACAAATTCATGCACAGTCACCGTTACCGATGCATATAATTGTTCAGTCACTTCCTCATCTTTTGCAATTAGTGAACCCGCATTATTAACAGCTAATGTGAATGTTCTCTCTACTGTTTCTTGTCCATCACTCTGCGATGGATCAGCAGAAGTAATACCTGTTGGCGGAACTGCGCCCTATAATTATTTATGGTCAGATGGAGAAGCATCAGCCATTGCAATTACATTATGTAAGGGAACCAATATTTCCGTCATCGTTACAGACGCTCACGGATGTTCATTAACAATCAACAATATTGCTATTGACGATCCCGCTAATAGCTGCAATGAACTAAATAATTATTGCGATGCTCCTACGTTAGCTTCAAATGTTGGCACTAGTTTCCCTACGGGAACTGTTGGGCTGCATAATGATTTTATTGTAGATGCTGACTTCACGATTAATGGTTCTGATGTTCTAATTGATCCAAACGTAAACATCTTCATTGACCCTAACGTTACTCTCACTATCCAAAACGCTTCTCACCTACACGCATGTACAGACATGTGGAGCGGCATAACTTTAACAGACCCATCCTCAACATTAATTGTTGACGGTTCAGGTGGCACAAACATTATCGAAGATGCCGAAAACGGAATCTACTCTGATGTTGGTGGTGAACTTCATGTTTCAAAATCTACCTTCAACAATAATTTTCACGACATCAATTTAAGCAATGCTGATTATTCTTCTTCCGTAATTAACGATGACAATAATTTTAGCGGAGGAATATTAACACTCGCACCCCACTCTGGGCAAATGTCATTCGCTCATATCTTTTTGCAAAAAGTTCAGAACCTTACTATAGGTGATGCATTAATGGCGGCTGGCAGAAATATTTTTTCAAGCTCCACTTATGCTATTCACGCAACTGATTGTGATAGGTTACTAATTGCTGATAACACTTTCAATTCTCCGACAGTCGGAGTTTATCTTTACACTGACCCAACCAATACATCATTTCATACCCATTATAGTCAAGTGGGGCAATGGTCTGTTTCAAGTAGCAATATTTTCAACACTTGCAGAAGAGCAGTTTGGATTGTCAATCAGGATATCCGAGTTCATTATAATGAATTCAACGATTGCTCGCTTGGCATATTTAGCCAAAGTTGCTTCGGCAGATACGGCTTTATTTACAATAACATAATGCATAATGCAGGGACAGGCATAAGTTGCTTAAATAATACCTACACAGAACTTGATATTACTGACAATACAATTACGACAACCACAAGTTTAACTTCTGTCGGTATTGTAGTAAACGATCTTCCTTCGCTTGCCAGCTACACTTCATCTTTAAATAATATTATTTCCAGTTATGGTAGCGGTATAATTTATCGCAACAATGTTGGAAGTATGATTTCAGGAAATACTATTTCTTTACTTGCCACTTCTAACACGCCTTTAACAAATTTAGATTACGGAGTTAGAATTGAGAATTGCTCTGTTATGTATTTAACTTGCAATACAGTCACAGGTGTAGATGGACACATGAGTAATTTTAACATAGAGAAAAGTGGCATTTCCGCAACATTTTCACCCAAGTGCACTTTCGACTGCAATTCTGCTGACTATACAACTCATGGTTTACAATTTCTTGCTAATTGCCAAAGTGCCTTCATAAAAGGAAACAGTATGTATCATCTCATCAATGGTCTTACTCTTGGTGCGGTATTCAACGGTGGATGGGTAAGCGGAGTAATCGGCTCTCAAACTTTTTTT
This sequence comes from Bacteroidota bacterium, assembly GCA_039930605.1. Lineage (GTDB taxonomy): Bacteria > Bacteroidota > Bacteroidia > AKYH767-A > 2013-40CM-41-45 > JAPLDB01. The sequence continues at coordinate 4,283 of JBDTTM010000188.1, read as the reverse complement.
ACAGATCAATCAGTCAATTATACTTACGGCAATCACTTTTTGGGTTGGGGTTCAGGAATATTCTTAAACGCTTCAATGCATGTTATTAATTCTCTTGCAACAGCGTACTGGATTAATCCCGCATTAATATATGACCCTCCTCTGGCTCCTTTCACATTTCAAGACGTAGGTGGCTTTACAGGTTCAGTTCCATTTTTCCCATTTCCAACGGTGCTTCCAATCTATCAATGTCCAACAAGTTGCGTTAATCACTTACTGGCACCAAAAGCCGATGGAGGCATTCACGATTATTTGCAAAGCTTGTCAAACAATTCCAATGAATCCGATGAGCAAACGAATAATCTTAAGTGGTCTCTGCGTCAAGGACTATTTGAGCAAATCAAAAGCGATTCAACTCTTCTTGATTCATTTCCTGTCTTGCAAACTTTTTTTGATTCAATCCCCGCAACCAGCGAAGGCAAATTCATAGATGTTAAAGAACTACTTTCCTCCATTAAGGATTCAACAGTTGCTCCAGACAGCGCTTCAAAAGAAACAATCATTCAGCAAGCAGAAATAAAAAATAATTCTGCCAATGACGTAATGATTTACGAATATAATCGCAAGGTCATTAACACCATTACCCTTGAAACAATTGTACGCAATAATTTCAATTTTTCTGAATTACAAAAAGAAACTGTTGAAGGCATTGCTTTTCAGTGCCCTTACGTAGGAGGAACTGCCGTTATCGAAGCAAGAACAATCATGCAGAACTGGAACGATTCAGCATACTTCGATGATTACAACCTGTGCAATGCAGAATCATATTTTAGAATTGCATTCGAAAAAAATGAATCAAAAATTAATTATCTTTCTGTTTACCCAAATCCAGCGTCAGAATTTCTCAATGTAAATTATATTTCAAGCGATGCTCTGGATGCGGTTTTACATATTCATGATATTACAGGAAGAAGAATTTACTCCCGTAATCTAACTTCTTCATCCGGTCAAATTCAAATAGAAACATCATCTTTTGCTCCCGGAAGCTATCTTATAGAAATTTCTACCGATAGTAATCAAATTTTAAGAAGCAAGTTTAATATTGTTAAGTAATTTTTTTTATAAAGAGTGATGCCTGAACATTCGGCATCGCTCTTTATTATTATCTCAATGAAATACGTCTCTGTATTCTTACTATTTTTATTTTCGTTATTTACAAACTGTTATTCGCAAAACCGAGATAATATATGGCAACTTGGTTATTTCACATTTAACAGCGCACCCAAATGTGGAGTAGATTTTAATTCCGGAAATGCAACTTCATTTTCTTTGATAAGACCAATGTCCTTCTTCATAACAAACGCAAGCATCTGCGACACCAACGGACAGCTACTTTTTTATACCAACGGAATATATGTTGCAAATAGAAATCATGACACTTTACAAAATGGTTCTGATTTTAACCCGGGATATATTACAAATCTAAACGCAAGTGACGGGCTAGCTGTTTCTCAAGGATGTATAATACTTCCATATCCCGATAGTAACAATAAATATGTAATTATTCATGAGAGCGGAGAAGAATTTATGGCTCACAATCAAACACAAGACCAACCTTTAAATCTAAGCTATAGTATTGTTGATATGAATTTAGATGGTGGATTAGGCGGTATTGATTCCAGTAAAAAAAGTATTCATCTGATAAATGACACACTAGTTTTAGGACGTATAACAGCATGTAAACATGCCAATGGCAGAGATTGGTGGATTGTTGTACAGAGATTTTATTCTAACATCTATTATAAATTTCTGTTAACCCCCTATGGCTTTTCAGCCCCCTACTCTCAACAAATTGGTGACTCTATAAATTATGATGCTTTAGGTACATCAGTATTCTCACCTGATGGAAATATGTACGCAACAGTAAGCTACGACAATACATTAAATATTTTTCACTTCGACAGATGCACAGGCAACTTCTATGACTCTACATTCATCCAAGTTCCCAATCCAACCCCCGGTCAACCCGACAATGAGCCCTTCAGTTGCGCCTTCTCTCCTAATAGTAGATTTTTATATGTAGTTGAATACACCAGAATAATTCAATACGATGTTACAGTGCCAAATATTGCCGCTACACAAACTTACGTTGCACAATGGGACTCTTTCACAGCCCCCTTCAATACCTATTTTTTTCTTTCTCAATTAGCACCAGATGGAAGAATTTACATTTCTACTTACGGAGGAGATTCTTTAATGCACTATATTGAATACCCCGATTCCCAAGGAATAGCATGCAACGTAGTACAAAATAATTTTTTCTTCGTTGACTACAACGCGAGCATACCAAATTTTCCAAATTACAACTTAGGCGCAGACACAACAAGTATCCTTTGCGATTCCCTTTCAGTCGGCATTACATCAATAACTCTTTCAAAAGGCGAGTTGAAAATATTCTATCACCCCATTTGGCAAACCGCATTCATCAACGCCTCCAACCTTCAAGGAAAAAACTACACGCTCAATATTTTCGACATCACAGGCAAACAACTTTTTTCAGAGCAAGGAAAACTTTCTTCTCCATACTTCATAAAAGATTTTCATTGCAATTTTGCAAATGGAATCTACATTATTTCTCTTTCAACAGAAAAGGAAAATCTCAAGGGCAAGTTCGTAAAGAACTAATCCCAGCCAAAGAACTCCGAAGTTGTATTTTTCCGCTATCAGTGCTGAACATATTTGTCGGCATGGCATATTGACAACAATCCAATGTAAAACTTTTCCCTTTGTTGCCACGAGAAAATGGCAACATCAAGATGTATTAACGGAATGAAAATTCGGTATTACCGCAAGAGGGAAAACTTGACGGAACAACAACTTGCAGACCTCCTTCACACGGATAGACAATACATCAGCGACATCGAATTAGGCAAGATAAATATCTGTTCCGATTACCTTGATAACCTTTTAGCAAAACTAAATGTCACCAAAGAAGAATTCCATTTCACAGTAATAGAAATAAATCTTCTCATTGCCAACTACAAAGAACCTACTACCCAAATGTTAAATATAAAATCAACCTTCTAAAACCAAATACTCATGGCAAGTAATTCAGAAACCGGTCACCCAAAAAATGTAGCCAACTTCGAAGATTTAATTTCCTTCTGCACTGGCTACGGTGCAACCTACAACCCTGTAAAAGTAAGCATCAAATTAGTTGCGCTTAATACGCTGCGCACAGCGGCACAAGGAACAATCACAGCAGTAATCACTGCTGGCACTTCCTTCATCAATGCAACCAATTCGCGGGTGATAGTTTTCGACCCAATCAAAAAGTTGGCAACAAGAATCGTAAATGCGCTTGCAGCAACAGATGCAACCAATGAAATGGTTGAAGATGCAAAGTCAATCAACCGAAAAATTCAGGGAACTCGTAAGAGCAAAAACCCACCACCACCGCCACCCGACCCGGAAAACCCAGATGCACCACAACCTGACGGCACATCCTCCTCACAGCAGAGCTACGACAGCTTAATTGAAAACTTTGCAAAGCTGATTGATTTAGTAAGTTCAGAACCTACTTACACTCCTAATGAAGTTGAGTTACAGGTTGCAACTTTAACAGCAATGGTAACCGATATGAGAGCAAAGAATACAGCAGTTGTAAGTGCAACAACCGCCATCAGCAATGCACGGATTGCAAGAAACAAAACACTTTATCAGGACAAGACAGGTTTGTATGATATAGCACAGGAAGTTAAGAAATATGTCAAATCGCTTTTCGGTGCTACCAGCCCCGAATACAAACAAGTCAGCAAAATCAAATTTACCAAGCCGCGCAACTAATATTCTTGCATGACAATCGGTAAAACCGCCTTGACACTTTATAAAGTTGCAAGGCGGTTTTTATTTTCCCGCAATCCACTTGACAATGTTGTCATGAATTTTCATAAAGTGCGCATTACGCTTGACAATGTTGATATAATATTTCATAAAGCTCGCATTCCTCTTGACAAAGTTACCGATACACTCCATACTTCTCGCGTCCGCAACTTCAAAGTTCGCTTGATGTTTTTATATTCTCGCAATACACTTTATACTTTTCGCTTCCTAAAGTATAAAGTGAGCATGTCGGATTTCAAAGCTTGCAATCTGATTTATACTTATTACAGCAACTAACAAAATACTCTCAACTAACCCTCCCCGTCTTGCAAGCACATTTTTATTTTTCTCTCTATCTTTTCCTTTTATGGAATAAAAAATAAAAAAGAGCTTGCATCCCACCGCACAGTGTGTCGCAGGAG
>JBDTTM010000187.1:0-8206 GCA_039930605.1 Bacteroidota bacterium | reverse complement strand
GTTTTTGCACATTTATTTACAGGGGTTCGTTTCCTGCATGACGCAAACCGCAACATGCCTGCCAGCGACAGCAAAGAAACTTTTGACAAGTTAAAGAAGAATTATTCTGCCGGCATTGAATTGCGTGGAAAAACACTGGGTATCATCGGCGCAGGACAAATTGGAAAATGTGTTGCTGCCATCGCTGTTGGTCTTGGCATGAACGTTTTATTTCACCGCCTTAACAATGAAGATGTAGTCGTGGACCTGGATTTTCACCCAGCCCTCAGCCAGCGCAAAGTTACCATCACTTTTAAATGCGTGTCGTTCACGAAACTGATTACCGAAAGTGATTTTATTACCCTGCATGTCCCTTTTCCGAAAGGCAGCACGCCCGTTATCGGTAAAAAAGAATTTGACCTGATGAAACCAGGGATGGGAATTGTGAATACTGCGCGCGGTGGCGTGGTTTCGGAAAACGACTTACTTGAAGCGCTCAATGCCGGAAAAGTTGCCTTTGCAGGAATTGATGTCTTTGAAGGAGAGCCATTGATTAATGAACAACTTCGTAAAAATCCCAGGGTAAGCCTGAGTCCGCACATCGGCGGCTCAACGAAAGAAGCACAGGAACGTATAGGCATTGAACTTGCGCAGAAAGTTGTGGAGTACTTCAACAGCAAATAATTTTTTCTCTGGCGAATATCTCACTTTGATTTGTCCGTCATCATGATCTGCATCCCGGATTCTGACAGTATATTTTCATTTTTTCATTGATCCTTTGTTTTAGCGCTGAAAACAAAGAAAAATGTCAGGGGAAACCCTTAAAAAAAATTCAGGGGAATCCCTCTTTACTGGCATTGGTGCAACACCTACTTTTGGTACGTTATAATAAACAATCTAACCAACTAAACCAAACACAATGAATTCAACATGGGTTAAACTTGCTATTGCCTATACTGCAGGCATGATTACATTCGCTGTAATAGAGGACGTAAAAATCATGGATAAGCTGGACAAAATGCCGGGTATTTCAGAAACTGACACGACAAAAGGTGAACCCCCTGCTTTGGAAGATGATTGCGCATGCCAAAATGAAGAACGATACAATGTCGACCCAAGTGAGGCATCGGAGAATACTCCAATTGACAAAATTCCTGTTTGCCAGGCCATGGTAGCAGGAGCAGCTGCAACAACACCACCAGGTACAGCGGTGTGCAAGGGTGCGTGGTTCAGCAAAATCACACTTGACTTGATTTTCTGTCATGCACCGGATGCAAACGGAATATTTGTTTATGAAGGAATGATGCCAGGCAGCACAAAAGATCGCGTGTACATTGTTGAAGCTGCACGTACGAATAAGATCCTGGTTACAGATGATGGTTCATCATATATTTATTATTCGCGCTCGATGTGCCCTACTATCTGTGGTAAGTGTGGCATGTAAAAAAGATTATTTCTGCAATTGCGTGCAGGGGAAATTGCAGAAATAAATTGTACTTGTAAATTCTACGGCTAGTATTCGTCAATCATCTATTGCCTTTACATTTCCTGAAGTGAAAAAAATAGTTATTGTTTTTATTTTTCTCTTGTGTTCATGGATCGCTGGACCCGTCTTTGGTTCCAATCATCTTTCTTTTGAATCCATTACCACAGCTCAAGGTTTAATTCAAAATTCTGTTCGCGCTATCCTCCAGGATCAGAAAGGATTTATCTGGATCGGTACAGAAGCCGGTTTGAACAGGTATGATGGAAGGCGTTTTGTTGCTTTCACACATAAAAATAATGACAGTACTTCCATTTCGGATAATTATGTTTCAGAGATTTTTGAAGATCGTTCCGGAAGAATCTGGTTTGGCACACGCAATGGACTGAATATATATGACGAAGTCAACAATTCATTTATCCGTGTTCCATTGGGGAACTTCTCAAAAAATATATATACGCCTGCGATCACAGAAGATCTGAATGGCAATATTTGGGTTGGCACTGACGGCGCGGGATTACTCAATATCAAAATTGATTCTTCGGGTAAACAACTTGCATTTACGGTTACCCAATTTCTAAAATCAGAAATAGACAGTTTATCCATTGCAAGCAATACTGTATTTGCATTGGAAACAGATCTCCAAAATAATTTATGGGTCGGAACAGAATCCGGTCTGTGTAAAATTGCTGCTACCAATCTGAAGACGGAATTAAGAACAGGTATTTTTGAACATATCTGCATTTTTGAAAACGATCAATGCATTCTTAAAAACGAACGGGTTACAGCAATCCTCAATCATCGCAACCAGCTATGGGTGGGAACAAAAGGCAGGTTTCTGTACTGCCTGGATTATGTTGATCCAAATAATAAGAAATGGAAATCCATTCCAACAAAATCAAACTCATCAATACCCGATGCAGACCCGGTAATTACAAGTATGACCTTTGACAATGAAGAGCAGCTCTGGATTACCTATGGCGATGATGGCCTAACGAAATACAACTTTGAAAATGATTCCATAACAGAACAACTTTTCGAAAATGAAAAAACTAAATTAAATACACTGCTGGCAGGCCCTTGTCTCACAGTTATGAAAGACCGTACCAATATGCTTTGGATCGGTACATTGAATGGAATTTCTCTGTTGAATCCCCTTAAAGAAAGATTTTATGCAAAGAATTTTCCTGTCATTAATAGTGATTCTGCCGACTTCAACGTGCAGGCATTTTACCTCGAACGCAACCGCTTTTATTTTTTCGGCACAGGCGGAACAGGACTTTTTATTTTCGACAATATATCAAGAAAAACGCACAGGATCGATGCGTTTTCATCACTTGATATTTATGCAATCAGGAAAGATGACAAAGGCGATTTCTGGATTGGTACCAATAATGGGTTGGCGTGTATACGAAACAATGAACTCTTTTCCCATGTCGGCAATGAGGCCTTTGTAAAAAGCGATTGCAATGTTTCGTTTATTAAAAAAAATCCAACTGACCCGAATAATTCTATTCAAAGTAATTTTGTATTTGCTCTGGCACACGATCATACCGACCGTATCTGGATTGGTACCGGGCAGGGACTATCCAGCATGGATCTCAGTTCAGGGAAAATAAAGTATGTCAACCTGAATCCAAATAACGCCAGTCTTTTTGACGAACGCATTATCCGACACCTCTTGATTGATGCAGAGAACCATTTGTGGATAGCCACCGATGGCGGTTTATTTCAATACAACCTTTCTAATAATACATTTAAGAAAATTAACGGCGGCGGATCAGACCCTGAAGATTTACCCAGTCAGCGGATTGTTTGCCTTCACACTGATTTTCAAAATCATCTTTGGGTGGGAACCAATGGCGGCGGAATCTGTTCTTATGATGCTGCAACAAATACTTTTCATTCCTATACTGAAAAAGAGGGTTTGGCAAGCAACACCGTACATAGCATACAAAGTGATCCGTCAGGAAATTTATGGATCAGCACCAACAAAGGAATTTCAAGATTTGATCCGAAGTATATCCGGTTTACAAATTACGATTCCAGGGATGGGCTCTCTTCTGATCAGTTCAATGAAACGGCATCTATGATAACAGCCGATGGGTTCCTGTTTTTTGGTGGACTAAATGGATTCAACAGTTTCCATCCCGACAGCATTCGGGTCAATGGACTGATCCCGCCAATCACATTGACAGACTTCAAGTTATTTGATAAATCCCTGCTGAATGACAACCTCGAAACACGAAAGAAATTTCTTTCAGGCGTGCCAATGACTTTTTTATACCAGGAAAATAATTTCTCGTTTGAGTTTGCGGCTTTGAATTACATCAGTGCAGAAAAAAATCAATATGCAGTAATGCTCGAGGGATTCGACAAAACATGGGTCATGCTCGGCACCCGCAACTTTGTTTCTTATACGAACCTGGATCCCGGATCATATATACTTCGTATTAAAGCTTCAAACAATGACAATGTCTGGAATGAAACAGGCATTTCTGTTCCCATCATTATTACGCCACCGTTTTTTCGCACCTGGTGGTTCCGCATATCTCTCATCATTGCAATCACCCTGCTGGTATACGTTTATTACCGTGAACACATCCGTAGCATTGAAAACAAAAAAGAAAAAGAACTGGCTTTACAACAGACTCAATTGAAAGAACAATTCCTTGCGAATATGAGTCATGAAATCAGGACACCGCTGAATGCGATCATGGGCATGACCCGTTTGCTCTATGAAAAAAATCCGAAGCCGGATCAGATGAAATACCTCAATGCAATTACACAATCCTCTGATCATTTGCTGGTGCTTATCAACGACATCCTTGATTTCTCAAAAATTGAAGCAGGTAAAATTGAATTTGAGAACATTCCTTTCAATGTCCGTGAAGCAATCAATAATGTCCACACCACCCTGCGTTTCAAGGCTGAAGAGAAAGGGTTGACTTTTTCTGCACGCATTTCTCCCGAAGTTCCGAAAGTTGTGATGGGAGACCCAGTCCGTTTGGCACAGGTGCTGATCAACCTGGCTGGCAATGCCATCAAGTTCACTGCGAAAGGAAGCGTGATGATTACCTGCAGCGCGGAAGAAATCAGTAAGGGAAATTCAAAACTGAAATTCAGTGTAATTGATACAGGCGTTGGTATTGCTGAAGAAAGTATCGGAAAAATATTTGAAAGTTTTACTCAGGAGAACAGCAGTGTGACCCGTGAGTTTGGCGGTACAGGATTGGGACTTGCAATCTCCAAACGACTGATTGAAATGCAGAGCGGCATGCTTGTAGTCAACAGTGTAAAGGGAGAAGGCAGCACATTTACGGTGGCTTTACCGTACCCTGTTGCACAAGAAGATATTGAAGTGGCGGTGATTGAAACCGTTGATCCTGATGTTCGCAACAAGATGATTGACCTCAGGATTCTGCTCGTTGACGATAACCATTTTAACCAGTTGGTCGCCATCGATACTTTGGAACTTGAACTCACCCGTGCTTCCGTTGACGTTGCCGAAAACGGAGAAGAAGCAATTAAGTTAATTACAGAAAATAATTATGACATCGTATTGATGGATGTGCAGATGCCGGTGATGAACGGGCTTGATGCAACACGCGCCATCCGCAAATTATCTTCGCCAAAAAATCAAACACGCATCATCGCCATGACTGCCAGCGCCATGAAAACAGAAGTGGAACGCTGCTTTGCCGCAGGTATGGATGACTTTGTCGCCAAACCTTTCAACACTGTGGAGCTGTTGAAGAAGATGTCGCGGTTGGTGCAGAGGTGGAAAGTGGTTGCGTAAGAAAAATAAGGCACTACTGTTCAAGATTGTCCTGATTCTTTTAATATCAGTGGCTGTTTATATCATATCGAAATAAAAAATCATCGTTCCAAAAAATGGGAAGTGTGGTCCTCTTACCTGTCTGAAATTACCTCCTGACCAAAAGAACGAACAGGTCATCCTTTTTTTTGTATAGTTTTAGCGAAAGAATTTTATTCGTCATATGAAAAAAATCTTATTCGTTTTGTTTACCAGTATTTCATTTGGCGTAAAAGCACAGGGCACGTTTATTAAAACTTTCAGCGATGGTGCACCCTTTTGGTATCAGCCATTTATAAAAACAATCGATGGCAACTTATTAACTGCCAGCTACTGGAACAACTTTTACATTACCAAAACCGATATGTCTGGAAACATATATTGGACTAAAGAATTTGTCATTCAAGGTGGTGGTGTAATAAATTCCATCATACAAACTGTCGATTTAGGGTACATACTCGCAGGAAGTCTTGATTCGCTTTCAATTCCAATTTCAGATAACAAGCCATTTTTGCTTAAGGTGGATTCATCTGGTTTGTTTTCATGGATTAAAATTTATAATGCAACGGGAAATGTTAGTGTCAATGGTGTTTTCCAAACAAATGACAGCGGTTATTTAGTCTCGGCTGGAAATGGAATAGAAGCCAATATTATTCGAACAGATAAAAATGGTGATACCTTATGGACAAAAATATTATCCGGGACAGGCTCTATCTGGTCGTCTTATTGCACCAATGACAATGGCTTTATTTTATGTGGAAATGGAAGCGCCGGTGGAATTAATTTAATCAAAATAGATTCACTTGCTAATGTTACATGGTCAAATAATTATGTCTCCGGAGCTTTGGAGTTTGGACGTACCGTCTTACAAACTTCTGATAGCGGATATATTGTAACTGGTTGTAATAATTGCCTAACACCCAACGACGATGGTCTGGTATTTAAAACGGAAAAAAATGGCAGCTTAATTTGGGCGAAAAAATTTATAAGTCCACTAAGAGATTTTGGAATGAGTGTTATTGAAAATTCGATAAATGAGTTTGTATTAACAGGGTATTTAAACGATACAGCAGGCTTTGGAACATTCTTAATAAATCTAAATACGAATGGAGATACAAACTGGACATCAACATATCCCGTTAATGGAGGTGGCGTTTCTTTAATACAATCTGATAATGGTGGCTATATAATATCTTGTCAGCAATCCAATCCTAATCAAACAGTAATTATCAGAACCAATGCAATTGGAGAAACTGGCTGTTCTCAAAAATATAATTCATTGATAATTCAAGATGTAATACCTCAAATCACCAACCTGACCGTGCAGACTTTGAGCTCAAACGTTATCGTTGACACAATTCAAGTCCAGCAGCATAATATCAATCTAAATACTACAACGATTTGCATTAATACGGGTGCGAACATTGAATCAAAAAAATTGAATTCAAATTTTTCATTCTCTCCCAACCCCTTCCACTCAACAGCCACAATAAGGAGTAATTCACAATTCACAATGCACGATGCGCAATTAAAAATCTACAACGCTATGGGCTCACTCGTCCGCATTGAACACATATCAAATATTACTCCCGATAACAATCAGGATTACATATTACATCGCGACTATTTAAGCAATGGCTTGTATTTCTACGAACTACGATCTAATAACTACGAACTCCTCGGCCGCGGAAAGTTCGTGATTGAATAATCCGCGCTAATCATGATCATCTTAAAAATCAACCTTTGGGCTGTTCAGGTCACACCACCAAACTCTCCCCCAACTCCCAACTCAGCAATGGCATATTACACACCTGGCACAATTCACATTTGGTGTATGTGATCCAATGGTCGCGCTCATTGTACGGGAATTTATTTACCTGGCTTTTCAATTTGAACTTTTGCATCAGCGCAAGCTTGCCTAACATCGGATTGGTGAAATAATATTTAAGTGCACGCAGCGGCCGTTTCATCAGTTGTGTGGAGGCGCGTGGATAACGGGTAAGCAGGCGAACGCATACGATGTCGAGATTTTTTTCCAATGCGCCTTCCTCCAATACATCCACATCAATTCCGTAACCGATGGTAAGCGCATCACCGCCCCATTCATTATCAAGCGAATAGTGAAGCAACTCGCTCGTGGTGCGTACAATGAGAATGGAATTTTCTGCCACAGCCTTAGCGCGCTCCACATTGAAACTGTTTCCTTCAAAATAAACATTGATAAAACTATTTTCCTTTGCATCACGGAGATGAATTGAAAAATTGACTTCCTCCAGCACATTGTGATGATACAAATCGCGGTTCTTGCTGAGATAGTAACTCATTTTCTCTACCAGCTTTTTTATTGAAACTTCTTCCGCAAAATAAATTTTTTGTGCTTCAATAATTTCCTCCGCATAAACTTTTTCAATGGTATGATGCAAAGAGCCATCCTGCAACTGTTTATAGTAAGGAGACACTGCATGAAAATCGAGTCCTTCAAAAAAATCTCCGGGATACAGCAAATGAAATTCTATAGCGCTGTCCTTTTCATAGTAGTTGTGGTAATATTCCTCCAGGATGCCGCGTGGAAATTTTACGTCATTGATCCATCGCTTGTCATCACGCAAAAGCACAAAGCCCGGTGCGAATGGTGCGACTGCTTTCGGCTGCAGGTAATGAATAAATTTACAGAGTTGGTTTCCGAAATACTGTTCGCGCATCTTCCCGATTTCAAAATCATCCTTGGTTGAAAAATGAACGGTGTTTGGAAAATATCCGGCACCACTCCATCCACTCAGGAGTAAATCGATTTTCAAAAAGTGTTTCCTTATTTCCTTTAAAAACATTTCCACCACATTAGTATGATGTGAATTAAGTGCATCATTGATATTCACAACTACGAAGCCATTGCATTCAATTACGATTACACTTTCCAAAGCAAAACC
>JBDTTM010000186.1:0-8206 GCA_039930605.1 Bacteroidota bacterium | reverse complement strand
GAGCCAAGATCCCATCCACAAATGTAATTGCATAAAAAACCACTCCTTCGGAGTTCAGAACCTATCTGCAAAATGTTATTCCAGAAACAGGCTACTCCTTCGGTGTTAGGAATTCGCTTCCAAAGTGTTATTCCAGAAACAGACCACTCCTTCGGAGTTAAGAACCCATCTCTAAAATATTATTCCAGAAACAGGTTGGTCCAACGGAACGAAAAAACTATCTACAATATCTGAGAATCTGTGGCTATTTTTTTTCACCACTCATTATGCGTAGAATCTTCACGATTAAAAAACTTCCCTGGCAACACGACAGGTAATTTCTGAATTGCCCATGGTGTAAATATGCAGGCAAGGTGCACCGAACTTTACCAGCTCTTTACACTGCTGGATGCACCATTGAATTCCAACTTCCTTCACCTCTTTATCTGTTTTGCAATTTTCAACTTCATCCAACAGATCATCCGGTAAATCAATATGAAAAGTCTTCGGCAGGGAAGTGGATTGTTTTTTTGTGGTAATCGCTTTCAGTCCCGGGATTATCGGAACGTTGATTCCAGTATCACGGCATTCTTTTACAAATTCAAAATAGCGTTGATTATTGAAAAACATTTGGGTCACGATATATTCAGCGCCGGCATCCACCTTTGCTTTCAGGTACTTCAAATCACTTTTCAGGCTTGGCGCTTCGAAATGTTTCTCAGGATAACCGGCAACACCGATACAGAAGTCTGATGATGAAACTTCCTTCAGCTCATCGTCAAAATAAATTCCATTGTTCATGTTGACGGCTTGCTTTACCAGGTCGAGCGCGTAATGATGTCCATTGGGATCTGGGAAAAAATTCGATTCAGTTTTAATAGCATCACCGCGCAACAGGAGCATGTTATTAATCCCTAAAAAACTAAGGTCAATCAATGCATTTTCGGTTTCTTCTTTAGAAAATCCGCCGCAGATAATATGTGGTACTGTATCTACTTTGTATTTATTCATGATGGCCGAACATATTCCAACTGTTCCCGGCCTTTTGCGAATTGAAAATTTCTCAAGTAGGCCATTTTCACGTTTTTTATAAACGTATTCTTCCCTGTGATAAGTCACGTCAATAAAAGCGGGATTGAATTCCATGATCGGATCGAGGATATCCCAAATACTTTGAATGCTCTTTCCTTTCAGCGGGGGAAGGATTTCGGCTGAGAAAAGCGTTCCTTTCGCATTCCTGATATGTTCGGTTACTTTCATAATTGGCGGCAAATATAGTTTTCGAACCTGTTCAGTAATAAAAAAATTCAAAAGTTCAGCAGTTCAAAACCTCAATAGTTCAAAAGTTAGGCAGATAAGCAGATCCAAAGTTCAAAAGTCTATTAGATTTATAGGTTAACAAATCCAGCTTCCTTGACCCTTGAACTATTGAACTATTGAATTCTACAAACTATAAACTATTACATCATTCTTGTAGCTTTGCCATCCATGAAGCATAAGTACCTTCTTTTTCTATTATTCCTTTTTGCACTATCTGCACACGCGCAGGATGTGATTATTACGCAATACGGAGATACGATTAACAAAAAAATTATTTACTCCACGAAGCGTTACCTGTTTTACGTGGACAGTAATTACTACGGAAAATATTTTGTGAAGGGAATTAAAAAAAGGAGAATGATATCCTCGCAAATGAATGTATACAAAGTGGACCGACAAACTGCCATGATGAATCAGCGTGCACAAGATGTGATGGGAAATGCATTTATGTTACAAGGGGGCGTGCAGGTTTCGTACACACCTTTTATTCCTGACAGCAACGCAACATCTTCAGAGAAAGATTTTTTAAGACAACTGAGTATAGGAATCTCGTATAATGCTTCTTTTCATTTAAGGGTACGGCCACATTCCTTTATCGGTGTGGTGATTGACGGTAATCAGAACAGCGCTTTTGCTGAGAAGCTGGAATTGCGCGATGCATCAGGAACAATCAATTATTATACGAATATAAAAATGGCACTGGGAATGCTCTATTTTGGTCCTGAGTTTATGCTGTTCAGGGATTCCAAAAAGTTCAAGAGCTTTTTCATTCTTTCCGCCGGACTCGGATACACGCGATTTGATTGGTCTGTTCGTGCCGGGGCTCAGTCACCGGAAACACTCAGACTTTCCGGACTCGGAATAAGAATCTCCGTAGCAAAAACCTGGGCCATTGGCCGAACATTCATTCTGGGACCAAACATTAAATTTGTAAATGCAATTGCCGGAAGCAGTGATGCCGGTATCGTAATGATTCCCCGCCTCAACCTCGGATTGACTGTCCTCGCCCACTGATTTATTTACCCCACTTCTTATTTCCCCCTTCCCTCGAAAAGTGTAGCTTTGCCGCCCCCCGGAAGAAGCAGCCAACAGGCAGTGGGCAATTGGCAATAAACAGCCAAAAAACTAACGAAATCGTTCGTGCTCCGCTGAAGCTATGCGAAAGCGATGTAGGCAGGTACATAGCTGGGTAATTGATTAGAATACATGATGAAAAATATAAGGAATTTTTGCATTATTGCTCATATTGACCATGGTAAAAGCACCCTGGCAGACCGGTTACTAGAATATACCGGCACCGTTGCCGGCAAAGCGATGCAGGCACAGGTACTTGATGATATGGATATTGAACGCGAACGCGGAATCACCATAAAAAGTCATGCAATACAAATGAGCTATGAGCTGAATGGTGAAAAATATACACTCAACCTCATTGATACGCCTGGACACGTTGACTTTTCATACGAAGTATCACGTGCCATTGCAGCGTGTGAAGGAGCACTTCTCGTTGTGGATGCTGCACAAGGCATACAGGCGCAAACAATCAGCAATCTTTATCTTGCTGTCGAACATGGACTGGAAATTATTCCAGTGCTCAATAAAATTGATCTTGAAAGTGCAAATCCTGAAGTAGTGAAAGACCAGATCGTTGACCTTGTAGGTTGCGATCGCGAAGGAATTATTCCGGCAAGTGCCAAGAGTGGAATCGGTATCTACGATATCCTGGAAGCCATCATTCACAGAGTGCCCGCTCCCAAAGGTAATCCCGAGGCACCATTCAAAGCGCTCATCTTTGACAGCGTTTTCAACCAGTTCCGCGGCATCATTGCGTATTATCGAGTAATGGATGGAGAGATCCGTTCAGGTGATCATGTAAAGTTTGTGAATACCGGAAAAGAATATAATGCAGATGAAATTGGTGTGCTTAAACTTCTCAAGGCACCACAGAAGATTGTCAAGACAGGAGATGTAGGATACATCATCAGTGGCATTAAAGAGGCCAAAGAAGTAAAAGTTGGTGATACCATTACGCACGTGGATCGTCCTTGCGAGCTGGCCATTAAAGGTTTCGAAGATGTAAAGCCAATGGTATGGGCAGGTATATATCCGGTGGATACTGATGAGTATGAAGAACTCCGTAAGTCAATCGAGAAACTCCAGCTCAATGATGCATCACTTGTGTTTCAGCCTGAAGCATCAGCAGCACTTGGCTTCGGATTCCGTTGTGGGTTTCTCGGATTACTCCACATGGAAATTATCCAGGAACGTCTCGAGCGCGAATTCAATATGACGGTTATCACAACCGTACCGAACGTAAATTATACTGCCTACCTTACCAATGGCGAAGTAAAAGAAATTCACAACCCGAGTGAATTGCCTGAACCCAATTATATTGCACGAATTGAAGAGCCGTATATAAAAGCGCAGATCATTACCAAGAGCGAATTCATCGGTGCCATCATGACGTTGTGCATCGGCAAGCGTGGAAACATCATCGGGCAGCATTACCTGACTACAGACCGTGTAGAGCTTCAGTTCGACATGCCTCTTGCCGAAATTGTTTTTGATTTTTACGACAAGCTGAAAAGCATTTCCAAAGGATACGCCTCATTCGATTATCATCCGCTCCTTTACCGCGAAAGCGAACTGGTAAAGCTTGACATCAGGCTGAACTCAGAACCTGTAGATGCACTTAGTGCGCTCGTACATCGTACGCATGCGCAGGAATTTGGACGCAAGATGTGCGAGAAGTTAAAAGAACTGATGACGCGGCAACAATTTGAAATCATCATCCAGGCCAGCATCGGATCAAAGATCATTGCGCGTGAAACAGTGAAGGCATTGAGAAAAGATGTGACGGCAAAATGTTATGGTGGCGATATATCACGTAAGCGTAAGCTCCTCGAGAAGCAGAAAGAAGGAAAGAAGCGCATGCGGCAGGTAGGCAATGTGGAAATTCCGCAAGAGGCATTTTTGGCGGTGTTGAAGCTGGATTGATTTTAAAATTCGATTCGAATATCGGGTTTGTATACGGTCCTTTTTGCTGCCATGCCACCGAATATTTTCTAAATTTGAAAAAACAAATTACGATGAATATCGAATCTATGAAATTGAATTTACTTGAGTGGCTGGCACAAGCGGACGACAAAAGCATTCTCAGCAAACTCAAAAAATTTCGTGACGAAATTGAAATTACCCAGTATGAAAAAGAATTAAAAAAGCCATTGACCGGCAAAGAATTGATCTCAAGAGCAAAAAGATCGGAAGCTGATTTTCGTAAAGGTCGTGTGAAATCACTCGACGAGGTAGTTAAAAGTTCAAAGATCTGGTAATGGCGGGGGTCATTATTTCTGACTCTGCAATAAAGAGACTAAAAAAGATACATTCATAATACAGTAAAAAAGCATCTCCCCGAACCGCAAAAAAAATCATTGAAGATATTTTTGCCACAATCCATTTTCTCGAATTCCAACCATCAGGCTGGCAAGAAGAGGAGTTTTTAAAACAAATGCGTAAAGGTCATAGAAGAATTCTCTCAGGAAACTATAAAATTATTTATCGCATCACCAAAGGCTCTGTTTTTGTAACAGATATTTTTGATTCCAGAAGAAATCCCAGGAAAATAAAATCGTAAAACCCTTTTGACGAAAAATAATCAAAAAAAGCGTTCGGTATCAATTGTTTGTGAAATGGAACCGATGAATTTGATAATTAGTTGGTACATTAATTAATCGGATAAGTGTTAGATGTGCAACAAGAATATTTCCGACTAAAGTTTAATACCGCACCAATTCATACAATATCCATATAAATGATGACATAAGGTTTAAACGTTTAAATCTTATTTCTACTATGGTTTAAAATTTATTTCATCGGCTGTTTATCCCGATGCAATGAAACCGGGCAGTAACAAATTAGCCCTGATGGCCGGGAGCTCCGCGACCAGACAGCAGGACAGGTGGTGATTGGCAGAAGCCTGCTCCGCTCCTGCTTCTTAAAAGATACGGATGATAAATCCAAAAATGTATTCCTGTTCAGGCTACTCGTTCATCAATAAACCTCGCCACCTTTCTACCCAAACTATTTTTATTCTGAAGCGCCTCGATTTTATCGTTGGATGTAAATTCAAGTTTCGGTGCAACGCGTAGTTTTGCTTTGATGTGATCAATCAACTCCTTTTCAAATTCAAGGTCTGTTTTTTTTGAAGCAGCGAGAATTTTTATTTCATCTGTCCCGGTGGCATTCGTGGAAGCCACTACAACATAATTGCTGATGTCATCAAACCTGCCAAGGATATCAAAAAATGCCTGGGGATAAAGCGTGGTTCCTTTGTATTTGATCATTTGTTTTTTTCGGCCGATCACAGGACCGAGTCGGATGGTATGCCTCCCGCATTTACAGGGATCTGAAAAATAGTGACAGACATCACCTGTCTTATAGCGCAGCAATGGAACGCCTTCCACACCCAAAGTTGTAATTACAACTTCTCCTGATTCGCCATTCCTCACCTGGTTGCCACCTTCATCCAGCACTTCTACAACCAATAATTCAGGGTGATGATGCCCTCCGTTAAATTGATTGCACTCAGTAAATGCTGTCTGCATTTCTGTGGATGCATACGTCGAATACAACTCAACATTCCATTCATTTAATATTTTTTCTGCAAGAACAGAAAGAGAAAAATCAGGGTTGCGGATCGGCTCTCCAATGCAAATAGCTTTATTAATTCCGGAGGTATTTACATCGATACCATGTTGCTTTGCAAAACGAATCATTGGCAACATGAAAGAAGGTACCGTGATTAGTGCACTTGGTTTTATTTTCCTGATGGTATCCCATTGCAGTTCAGGAATTCCTGAGCCCACACGAATGGCCCCTGCTCCCATCCTGCGCACACCCATGTAGTAGGCCAGGCCTGCCATAAAACGCCTGTCGAGCGTGGTGATGATCTGGTAAATATCTGCTGAAGATCCATTGGCACAAACAAGAGACAGGTATTCGTTGTACTCCAGTCTTTTGAGATCACTTTCTGTCAGACCGATTATGATCGGTTCACCCAGCGTACCGGAGCTAGTTACATAGTCAATGATTTTGCTTTTGTCCACGCAGAAAAAATCATCATTATGAAGTTGGAGGTCTTCCTTCTCAGTAAATGGAAGATGTTTCAGATCTTCGAGCGTTTTTATTTTCTCCGGTGAAATATTTCTCTCATGGAAAAGTTTTTTGTAGTGCGGGGAATTTGATCCGGCATAGAGAAGCAGGTCAGAAAGTTTTTGGTTCTGAAGCACGCGTTGCTCACTGAGGGATTTAAGTTCTATATTTGGGATTGACATAAAATAAGTTCGCACAATCCCGATACCTATCGGGACGCAAAGCCTGCAAATTTAAAACTTCCGTCGGCTTTGGGAGATAAATGAATTCAATTTTTCGATAATAATGTAATGGGCTAAAGCCCTTGTAGTGGGTTCTACATAGCCCCGACCTTAAGATCGGGGCTATGAAATCAAATTCGTATTTGGCCTTTAACCCCATGCTATCACTCACATTCTTTAATCTCCTTCTCAATCCTGTTCTTCTCATTTAAACATGACGGTTCCTTCAAAAGTGCGATCGTAAAATATTTTTTTGCTTCCCGTTTGTTATCGCGCGCAAGATAATACTCCCCTGCCAATGCATAAGAATAGTAATAAGAAGGATTGGTGTGCACGAGCGAGAGAATTTGCGCATCACTTGCTTCAAATGATTTGTTCTTAGCTGCAACCTGAACATATTTTTTAATGATTCGGAATGCGAGGAAATCAAAATATTCTCTGGAATTGAGAAAGGTATCCGCAGGAATGTTCCGTGACTTGTCGTAGATTTCGGTTGAAGCTGAAGGATGTTGAGCCCTTGAGAATGCGCTGTCAAGATCATAACAGACGAATTCTCCCAGTTGCCATGGATTGGTGGAAATCCATGCCATTTTTTTCTCCGGCTTAAAAATAACTGAATGATGAGCGATGAGTTGGTTGATGGCCTGTTCGTTTCCTTCACCGATATTTTTTTCAAATGATCCTTTGCGGTCACGAAGGATGGTAACAGCAGCGGTTACAGAAAGCGAAGGATTTGCAGACAATAAATTCTTTACACGTTCATAACGGAATTCAGAAGTGCTCTCCGTAATATTTTTCATGTTCTCCGGGTCGCTTGCAAAAGAACTGCTCTGAAAATGATTGGCACAAATGAGGAGATTATCTTTTGACTCAAATACATCCTGTTTCGTTGGAGACTTCTCGATGATCACGGTCTTCCTGTCAGCAGCAGAGGCCACCATGATTGATTCTGAAACAAAAGTTTTACAGCGGGATGAAATCTTTACTGCTTCATCGATGTTATGTGCGTACTGCAATATTTCCCGAACCAGGATTGAAATCGGAGTAGCCGATTTTGTAGGTGCTTCGGCAGTTCCTGCATTGATGGTAACAGCGAGTCCTGCATCATTCATTCCGGAGACAGCGCCAATCATTCCCGGCCATGTTACGGACATGAAATTAATTCCACTATCCGGGTGACAAAGCAAAATGATTTTATTTTTCGCAAAATCATCTCCTACATAAAAATCAAAATTTCTCGCAAGCAACAATGCGCTATCTGCAGTTTTGTTGTTCCATGCGGAGAAGGAAGTACAACCCACCACAAAATTCCTGGATTGCAATGCATGACCGATGTCATGAGCTGCGTGGTAGTTCAGCATACGCTGGTACTTCGGACCAACAAAATCATATTTGTCGGGCGCAGACATAGATTCGCCATAAATTTCTTCCAGGTATTCCTTCGGCACGTATTCATCCATGTCCCGGTTGAACCACGCGACGAGGTATTTGAGAAAGCGCAGGTAAAAATCGGAAGGAATAATTTTTTTTATTTC
>JBDTTM010000185.1:0-8240 GCA_039930605.1 Bacteroidota bacterium | reverse complement strand
ACCAATTCAAGTTCTCAAGAATTGGAACGAAGGCCCAATCAGGCACAGCAATTAATTGGAGTTTACGGATGACTATTCTGAAAGTGACTGGTTCAAAACCCAAGATGAATGCAAAACATTTTAGCTTCATTTATAGTTTAGGGACTGGTAAGGCAATATTTCAGACCTTTGAATACCCTTTAATTAGACATTCAGTCTCAAACAGGTTGCTTCTGATTAAAGCGCAGGCACCTTCGGGGCTGCGCACAGAAAAAATAAAATGATTAACATAAAACTATTTGAAAGTAAACTGATAAGAACTGTTTGGAATGACTCCGACCAAAAATGGTATTTCGTTGTAGAAGATGTAGTCGCGGTATTGACTGACAGTAAAGACCCAAAGCAATACATTAAACGTATTCGGCAACGTGATGAGGCGCTTGCCAAAGGATGGGTACAATTTGTACCTACCCTTTCGGTAGAGACAACCGGTGGAAAACAAAAAATGGGATGCGCCGATGCCAAAGGACTATTGCGAATCATACAATCCATTCCATCGCCGAAAGCGGAGCCGTTCAAGCTTTGGTTAGCTAAGGTGGGTTCGGAACGATTGGAAGAAATTGAAAATCCTGAATTGGCAGCACAGCGGACAAGGGAACTTTACAAGCTCAAAGATTATCCTGACGACTGGATTGAAAAGAGAATGAGAAGTATTGCGATTCGGGAGGAGTTGACGGATGAATGGAAAAACAGAGGTGTAAAAGAGCAGATTGAATATTCTATTCTCACTGGAGAAATTTCCAAAGCAACTTTCGGGCTCACACCTTCTGAATACAAAAAAGTAAAGGGTTTGAAAAGCCAAAACTTACGCGACCATATGACAGATCTTGAATTAATTTTCTCCATGCTTGGCGAAGCATCAACAACAGAAATTGTAAAGACACAAAATCCCAAAGGTTTTCAACAGAATAAAAAAGCAGCAAAACAAGGAGGAGCAGTAGCAGGAAATGCAAGGAAAGAACTTGAAACAAGAACGGGCAAAAAAATTGTTACATCACACAATTACTTACCAGAAGCAAAAAAGAAGAAAGAGATAAATAAAGGGGACAGATAACCTTTTACAAAAAATACACCCTTAAACTTGAACAATTTAAATACTAATTTATTATTCATATGAAGCTCACCGGCTCAAATGTCACCATTATGGTGAAGGACATGGATACGTCCATAAAATTTTATGAAAGCATCGGGTTGAAATTACAGCAACGCTGGGGCGACAATTACGCCATGATTGATGGTCCGGGGATCACACTAGGCATTCATCCGGGTGGAAAGGAAGATTCCGGTTCGGGCGATTTGTCCATCGGTTTTATGGTCGACAATTATAATGAAGCAAAATCCCTGCTGACTAAAAATAATATCAAAATCACGCAGGAAGCAGAAGATGGAAAGAGTGGCAGCTACCTTCACTTTAACGATCCTGACGGAACGGCATTGTACTTCGTGAAACCAAGCTGGTAAAAAAACTGCCACGAATTACACAAATTGACACGAATTTGCTTAGCGCCGATTGACGAATTTCGTGCCTACAAAAATATCATTTTCATAATCAATGAACCTAAATAACCACTGCATATTTAGCAGCAGATCAACAGAAAATAATTAAATTAATAGTCGATAAAATATTCAGAAGAGTGTCAAAGAAAATTATCGTTTTAGGAGGAGGAATGGTTGGTAGCGCCATGTGTGTTGATCTCGCAAATGATTTTGAAGTAACGTGTGCGGATTACAGCACTGATGTTTTGAAATCTATTGAATCTACCCTGAAAATAAAAACAGTTCAGTGTGATTTCAGCAAATCAGAAGAAGTGAAAAAAATTATTGAACCTTTCGACCTGGTGATTGGTGCAGTTCC
Organism: Bacteroidota bacterium; assembly: GCA_039930605.1. GTDB lineage: Bacteria > Bacteroidota > Bacteroidia > AKYH767-A > 2013-40CM-41-45 > JAPLDB01. Next base: position 6,346 of record JBDTTM010000185.1, on the reverse strand, counting down.
GGGGTTTCTTGGATTTGAAGTGCTGACAGCAATCATTGAGTCGAAGAAAAATTGCGTGGACATTTCTTTCTTCCCGGAAGATGCCATGTTGCTTGATGATCTGGCGAAAAAAAACAATGTAACAATCGTGGTTGATTGCGGTGTGGCTCCAGGCATGTGTAACATGATGGCCGGCTATCATTACAAAAGGATGAAAATGACAAGTTATGAATGTCTTGTTGGAGGCTTGCCGATTGTCCGCACAAAACCGTATGAATACAAAGCGCCCTTCTCCCCTATTGATGTGATTGAAGAATATACACGCCCTGCCAGATATATCCAGGATGGGAAATTGATTACCAAAGAAGCTTTGAGTGAACCCGAACTCCTGCAATTTGAACAGGTAGGAACGTTGGAATCATTCAATACAGATGGATTGCGTTCATTGGCATTGACGATGCCGGATGTTCCGAACATGAAAGAAAAGACATTGCGTTATCCCGGACATATTGACATGATGCGGATCTTCCGTGAGAGTGGACTTTTTTCAAAAGAGAAAATTAAAACGAAAAATGCAGAAGTTTCTCCGTTGGAAATATTTTCTAAGATGCTTTTTAAAGAATGGAAGTACCAGCCGGGAGAAGAAGATTTTACCATCATGCGTGTGACCGTGGAAGGCGAAGAAGCAAATGAGAGGATAAAATATGTGTACACACTTTACGATCGTTACGACAAAGAAACCGGTGTGATGAGTATGGCCCGCACTACAGGTTATACTGCTACTGCTGCCGTTCGTCTTGTATTGGAAAATAAATTTACGCGCAAGGGAATTTCCCCACCTGAATATGTGGGTGAAGACCAGGCTTGCTTTGATTACGTGGTGAAATATTTAGAGGACAGGAAAGTGTTTTATAAGAAGGAGGTTTTTAGAAATTAATAAAGACTTTGTCAACTAAAGGAAATCTATATAAAATATATCGCGCAAAGTCCGCAAAGTAATTATCTCACAAAAAACCTTTGCGAGCTTTGCGGCTTTGCGCGAAAATATTCTTTGAATCATGCTCGAACTCAAATACGATAAATTCCCTGTCCTCGAAACAGAACGTCTCATCCTCCGCGAAATGACGATGGATGACGCCCCGGTACTTTTTGAAATGCGTACCCATCCATTGATGAACCGCTATACTGATCGTGCGAAAATGAAAACCATGGAGGAAGCAGAACAAAAGATGAAAACAATCATCGAAATGGTAGAAAGCCGGAATGGCATTGCATGGGCCATTGAATTGAAAGAATCAAAAAAGCAAATCGGCGACATCAGTTTCTGGCGGTTGATAAAAGAACATTACCGTGCAGAGATCGGGTATGCATTACTCCCCGAATATTGGGAGAAAGGAATTATGTCTGAAGCAGCAAGGTGTGCGATTGACTATGGCTTTTCAATGTTGAATTTTCACAGCATTGAAGCGAATGTGAATCCCAATAACGTGGCTTCGATGAAGCTGCTTGAAAAGATGAATTTCGTCCGCGAAGCATATTTTCGGGAGAACTATTATTACGATGGAAAATTTTTAGACAGCGCGATTTATTCTCTTGTGAATAATTCTTGATTTATTGCATCCATTGCCGTTGGCTTAAGCCAACGGCAATGGATGCAAGATATTCTTATTGAACAATCAATTTTCCAGTGCTGGCTTTAGTCTGACTATTTCCAATTGAATAAAAATATATCCCGGGATTTAATTCCAGTTGAAGCACTTCCTTTGCAGACTGATTTCTCACTTCCACATTTTTCTGAAAAACATTTCTTCCCGTCACATCAAAAATATTAAGTGCTAATTCTGAAACATTCCCGCCTGCATGTTGCACCTGTAAAACTGTGGCATGTGAAAACGGGTTCGGATAAAATTTACAGGAGATATTATTGCCGGTTTCCTTGATGGAGGTTGTGATGTTGCACACTCCGGGCAGGTTATTGTCCAGCCAGGTACTGCGATCTGCAATCCATGTTTTCATGTAATCAATTTCCTCCTCGTATGTTTGCCCGACAAAATAATTCCAGTTCACATACTGTCCGAGTATTTGCCATTTCTGAAAGTTGCGCTGTTGTGATTCATCCAGATAAGTTGCCATGGAATCAATCCAGGCATTCACCGAATCAGTATTGAGAAAACTCTCACGCATCTGCTTCCACCTGCAACGCATTTCATTAGCATAATCTGGGTCCTGGAGTAAACGTCCCCACCAGAATGGTACATGCGGATCATAGCCGGTACAGATACTGTTGAACTGGTATTGGAATCCGGTCGTATCAAAAGCTGCACAGTAATCGCAATTTCCAAATGAAAGATTGAAATCCCACAACGGACCCATCGTAAGTTTCCCGCCCCTGCTGTCTTTGTCTTTATACATGAAACAACTGGAACGATACCCATCTACTGTCCGCCCTAACTCCTGCATCAGGAAAAAATCGATGAATGATTGCTCATCAATATATTTGATGTAACCGGAATCGGGATCCATAAATAAAGGTCCCTGCAATGCAGTTTCAAATTCATAAATATAATTTTGAATGTAATCTTTCTGCACCTGTACCAATTCAGAATCTTCCGGGTATTCATATTGGAAAAAAACCAACGTATCATAAGATGAATACCAAAATTCAGTTCCGCTCCCTGTTGTTTTGTCTATCTTTATAATGTAGCCGCCCGTCAAACTATCACCGGAAATATCAGCAGGTGTAAGTTTGGCAATATCCACCCTTGCATCACCACGTTTTATTTTTTCCATTAATTCATACACGCCACGGTAACTTCCATTCCTGACGAGCTCCACGTGTTTTGTACGGGAAGCATAATGTCCCATCCTGTTAAATATATAGTAGGCGAAAGAATTTCTGATCAATGATTTATCCGGGTAGGCGCCATAAAGTATCCAGTCATTTTCTTCCGGCATCTGCAGTAAAGAAACATTGGTATCTTCTAAAACTGAATCACGGGTTTCGAATCCATAAGACTTTTTCGTGTACTGTTGTGAAGTCGATCCACGGATTTCAATTGCAACCTGTCCGAAATAATCATTCTGCGGATCTGTCACAAAATTCCTGACGCCATATCCATTGTAAATAATCCCCATGTCCACAATGATCCGCGGATCATCCAAAATAGTTTGCCCATGCGTATCCATGATCACGATCGGAAGATTGGAATCTGTTAACGTCTGTCCTTTAGAAAGTTGAGGGATTCCTTGCAGAGCAATCATTAATAAAATAGGAGAAAACCGTAAAAAAGGGATGTTCATGGGTCAATAGTAAGAAAATGAGAACCTAAGATAAGGTATCCGGGACCGATTTGTCCACAAATATTGACCTCCGGTAATAGATTTAACGCAAACAACACTAAATTGATGGTGAATAACCTCATGAATCTATACTTTGTAGTTAAGCAGAAAAAGCTATTTTTGCACCTCATTTTTAAAAAACAATGGCTGAAACACAAGAAGGTCAGGGACTTAATATCGAGCAAACCCTGGGAAAAACGGAAGATTTCGTAAACAAGAATAAAAAAAGCCTGATGATTATCGGCGGTGCTATTGCGGTTGCTGTAGCCGGTTACCTTTATTATCAGTATTCATACGTTGCAGGAAAAGAGAAAGAAACCCAGGCGCAAATGTTTCGTGCTGAAGAATATTTCAGGAATGATTCTTTGAAGCTGGCAATAAACGGAGATGGTAATTTTCCGGGCTTTGAAGAAATCACCAATGATGATGGTGTAAGTCCTTCTGCAAATCTTGCCCATTATTATTTAGGGATGACCTACCTGAAGAATAAAGAGTATGATAAAGCAATTGAGGCTCTGAAAAGTTATAATGCCAAAGACCAGGTAACTTCTGCGCTCACATTGGGAGCAATTGGTGATGCTTATATGGAGTTGAATAATACAGAAGATGCAATTTCTTATTATGAGAAAGCTGCAAAGGAAAATGTAAACAATTTCACAACTCCAATATTCCTTATGAAGCTGGCTGCTGCTTTCGAAATGAAAGGTGACTACAGCGAGGCGGCAGATGTGTACAAAAGAATCAAGACTGACTACAGTGCAACTTCAGAAGGGCAGGGAGTAGAAAAGTATCTGGCACGGGCTGAAGCGCTGGCAGAGAAAAAATAAGGGTACGAATAACGAATAATTTCGAATTTACGAATTACGAAAAAAACCGGGCTCGAGAGTTCGGTTTTTTTATTCTCCTTCGCCGAATACCTCGTAACTTGCGACGGAGATGCCCGGCCTTCGCAGCCGAAGAAACTGCTTCGGCGGAGTTGGCAAGGCGAGGAGAACCCTCCGTAGCCTTGGCGAAGGAGGGTAAGGGCTTCGGAGAATTTCACTAGATACCTCGCAGCTTGCTGCGAGGTCGTTCATTAGAGAATGGCAAAAAAGAAAATCAATCTTTCTGAATACAAGTCTTCAGATATTCCTTCAGCTAAAGGAATGAAGATCGGCATTGTCGTTTCTGAATGGAATCCGGAAATCACTGAATCACTTTTTGACGGTGCATACCGGACGCTTATTGCAAATGGATGCAATCCAAAAAATATTCTCAGGATCAATGTGCCGGGCAGTTTTGAATTACCTGCCGGAGCGCAACATTTAGCGGAAACCAGGAATCCCGATGTAATAATCTGCCTCGGATGTGTAATCCAGGGAGAAACGCGTCACTTTGATTTTATCTGTGATGCTGTTGCCAACGGGCTCATCAATCTTTCCATCAAATATAAACGCGCTTTTATTTTCGGTGTGCTTACACCCAACAACATGGAGCAGGCCCGCGCACGTGCCGGTGGCAATCATGGCAACAAAGGCGTTGAGGCCGCTGTGACTGCCATTAAAATGGTGGCATTGCGAAAAAAGCTTTGATTGAACTCTTACCTGTATAGCTTAAATGAAAAAGAGAAGCGATGTGCTTCTCCTTTTTGAGAGGGAACTGAAATTTGCTGACTTAAAATATTGTTGCTTTTTGAATTGTCGAATATTATTTCCAGTGGTTTATTTAATGCATACTACCCGTTTGACATCAGACATAAAATCTCCTTCAGCTTTTAATAGGTAGATTCCGCTTTTTATTTTCATTTCTGCAAATGAAAAATCTATTTTTCCCGCAACTGCACGTCCGTCATAAATAACTTTAACTTCCTGTCCAATTGTATTTGTAAGTGTGATTTTTAATTTTCCCGTCTGTTGCATCATAACAGAAAAACTGATTTGAGAACTAAACGGATTGGGGGCAACATCACTGAGATAAAATTGCTGTTGTGAAAGGTCACCAATTCCTGTTGTTCCAATTCCTTCATACCCTATATTGTAAGGTGAACCTAATGGCTGGCACCAAATATCAGAAGTTAATATGTATGCAGGCGGAGTTGTGCCAATTCCTAAAAGTGGGGAAGAGCCGCTTAGATGCAAATCATCGACATTGTTCCTGAATTGCGGATCCGTAGAAACAGAGTTGGCATCTATACCTGCATGAAAGCTCATGCCTGACTGCCAGTTTGAAAGTGTAGAATAATTTGTAGTGGCACCTAATCCAACGTGTCCTGATGTGCCCTGATCGTTGGCAATGTAAAAATCATTGTAATCGGATGATGTGGCGGCAGACCCAATGCGGTTAACCTGAGGGGTTGTAATACAATAATGAGCTGCCACACCTGTTTGAGCAGCAGTGAAATTGGCAAACACATTATTTTTCATGGTATATGTATCAAGAGTTCCCTGCTGAATTTCCAGGCAGGTGGTGGAACCGTTAGGATACGTGCTGCCATCTATGCTAATGCTGTTGTTCCAAAGATCATACGAGGTAGTTAGTGTTCCTCCTACTTCAAAAGTAATTCCTCTTGCCAGAAGTTTGGTAGTGGATGCACCTGTATAAGAGGTGAGTAATTCTGAAATACTGTTATTAAAAATTCTGATATTAGTGGTGGTTGCGTAATGTGAAATTCGCATTCCTGTGAGAATGTATGCGCCACCAGCAGCAATGTTATTACGTTTTAGAGTACGAATAATGTTATTACTTATTTCGCATGTTCCTTTGCCTGATGCAACCACTAGTCCATCCACACTACCAACACTATTGCTTGTGCTCACGTTCCTGATTATAGTGTTCTTAACAACAAAATTTTGCTGTGCCTGCAACCATATTCCGTATGCAGAAGAACCGGAAGCTCCTCCACCAATATCATTTGGCACTGATGGGTCGCCTATTGAATTATACGTGCTGCATGATGATGAAATAATTTGATTGCCTATATCGTGCGGCTGTGTTGCTGTGCCAACTCCTCCCAGGTAAATACCTGCGTAACAATCGCGAATGGTAATAT
>JBDTTM010000184.1:0-8248 GCA_039930605.1 Bacteroidota bacterium | reverse complement strand
ACACTTCAATACCAAGGGCTGCAGGCAATGCATCTTCATATTTTCCATCAAACAATTCGCAACTCATCAACACCAAAGCTGGTCGGATTCTTTTCCCACCAAGCTTTAACATGTAGCGGACGGGATCGTAAAGTTCAGCAGGCTCTTTTTGAAAAGAAATTTTTTGAATTTCCTCCTCAATCAGTTGCTGGAAAAAGAGAAGCGGGTGCATGGCACAAATGTAAAACAAAGTTGCAGTTGGGAGCAGCAGTCACCAGCGCAACTGGGATATAAATAACGAAAATAAATTACTAAATCCCTCATCGACTTCATTAAAAAAAAGGAGGAGGCGTTTTCGTTATACCGATGTAAAATGACTTGACCTGATTATCGACTTGAGACCTTCTTCCAGCGGCGTAAAGCCACGGTCTAGCAATTCAACCATCCTGGTAATATCTGGTTGCCGGCGCGTCATATCGCCTTCCTTCAATGCAGGGAGGTGGATGATGTTGGAACGCGAATTGGTGATCCTGATAATTTCTTTTGCAAGTTCAAGGATGGTCATTTCCTTATCCGTGCCGATGTTGGCTACGTCATTCACCACATGGTTGTTGTAGAATGCATTGGTAGTAGCATCCAGGTGGTCTTCGATATAACAAAAAGTACGCGTCTGCAATCCGTCGCCATAAATCGAAATGTCTTTGTCTTTTAACGCAGCACTCAGGAACTTGGTGATTACAAAATCAGAACTTTGTTTTGGACCATAGGTATTGAATAAACGGAAAATTGTAAAGTCCAGGTCGTATTCTTTTTTGAAAGAACGGAGATAAGCTTCACCGACATTCTTTACGATTGCATAAGGTAAACGCGAATTGAGTGGTGTGGTATGTTCGTTTTGTGGGAACTCAACGGGCTCCCCATAGACCTCAGAAGATGAAGTATAAAATACACGTTTCACTCCTGTATTCTTCGCAAGGCCGAGGATATTGTTAATGCCTTTCAAATCATTGAGTACCATCACAGGATGCGCCAACGTGCGCTTCACACCAACTACAGCGGCATAATGAAAAACATAGTCGAACTTGTAAGAACTGAAAATGGCGCTGATGTCCTTGAAAAAATTGACATCGGCCTTGATAAATTTAACGTTCTGGTGAATGGATTTCGGAACCTTAGCTATAGAACCTGTGAGCAGGTTGTCTACCACTACCACAAAATTTTCAGGATCACGGGCCAGTCGGTCAGCGAGGCTGCTTCCGATAAATCCCGCTCCTCCGGTTACAAGTATTTTTCGAGTCATAAGAGCAAGTTAGTTAGGGTGTGAATAACCTACCTACCGGCAGGCAGGCGAATCTTGAAATAATCCGCTATATATAAATTCACATCGTTGCGTTGTTCAATTAGCTTTTTGAAGACGTAAAAATGAATTTTATTCCGATACCTTATTGAATTATTTTCCGAATGTCCGGAATTAATGGGTGAATTGCATGAATTATCTGAGGAATGAGTTGAACCAAGTCACAAGACACACATCACAAGTTACAAGTTAAGCAACAAGTTTAAACGACCTGTACACATCCGTCATTGTTGCACTTGATTCTTCCAATGCAAGCGGAAGATTTTTTTCAATGCAATGAAGCAATCCGTCGATGTCTGCAATAGAAAGTTTATTGTTGATAGGTATGCGAAGCCCTGTATTGTTGTATGACACACTTGGGAAAACAGAGAGGTTTACATAGTACCCATTTTTCATAAGCCTGTTCACCATGTTGTAACCGGTATCCGGTTTACCTACACCGATAAAACCAATCGGCGAATAAGATTCATTGATAAGAGGCAACCCGAGCTGCTTTGTTTTCGCATTGAAATAATCCACCTTTTTGCGGAGCTCATTCTGTATCGTATAAATTTCATCACTCAAATGGATTTTTGCTGACTCAATTACAGCACCCAATACCATTGGTGGCATCTGGATCGAAAATATAAATGACTTCCCGACATTGCGCACCAGCTGGTAAGCAGATTTTTCAGGAAATACCAGGCACCCACCTGCAACGCCAAAGGCTTTCGTCAACCCTGTTGTGAGGTGCAGGCGTTCATGAAAATCAATCTGGCTCAGCACATAACCTGTTCCGTTTGGTCCGGCCCAGCTCATGCCATGAATATCGTCAATGTAGAGGTTAAACTGCTCATACTGATCCATCATCGTATAAAGTTCCTTTACTGGGGCGAAATCTCCCTGCATAGAATAAACGCCATCGCACATATACCAAACTTTGCGGTAGTGTTTGCTTAATTCCCTGATCCGTTCTTCCAGGATGTCCATCCGGTTGTGCCGAACCAGTTCAACCTTGATATTGCGCATGCGCAAACCATATACTGCATTCTGAATGCTGTCGTGCGCCTGTGAATCGAGGATCACAGCATCATTGTCATCTACTAGTACAGGAATGTTGGTGAGATGTCCGAGGGTAAGTGATTGTACAAGCACCGTTGGTTTGCCGAACATGTCATACATTAAATCTTCCGCCTCTTTGTAATACCTTGAAGAAACATAAGCACGCGAAGATGAAAATTGTGTTCCGTATTTTCGAATTGCATCAATCGCACCGTCACTCAACCGCTGGTCATATTCCAATCCCAGGTATCCGCAGGAACCAAAAAACAGCAGGTCCTGTCCGCGAATGCGAACATGTTTGCCGTCCAAAGAAATATCTTCCGTTTCATTATGCACAATGCCCAGTTGCGCTGCCAAACTGGCAACCTGGTTCACGATCTCCATCTGCTGGGCGTGCTTAGTTTTTTGTTCCATAAAAATCCCCTATAAATAATAAAAAATCAATCCCGCATAAAAATATAACAAAATCCTGATTGTGCAAAAGGTTTGTTAAGCGGGGCCGCTACAGGCAATCTATTCAGGGGTTTATGGAAGGTTTAAAGTCGAGCATTCTGACCACACATTTTGCAACCAGGTCAAATCAATAGATGAAACCTATCGTGAGGCCACCACCTAAAATAAGTGGTAAATTTTTGCCAAAATAGAGGTGTGAAAAAGCATAATTAAAATCTACCTCATCAGTATCTTTGGGTAAAAGGGGCTTATAAGTCGAATATTGAAGTGCAAACCCAACTCCTCCGAAATAGTCGAGGGTCAGGAAATTATCGATGATATACTGCCTTCCGAAAAGGATATTAAATCCAAGGTTGGTAAATTTTATTTTTCCGTTTTCACTATTTGTCGTGTACCGGCTATATATAAGTTCAGGCTTGAAATAACTGCCCTGCAATGGCGGCGAATGCCGTAAGCCCTTGCTGATCTCCTCCGTAAGCCACACAAATTTGATTCCTCCCTTAATGAAATAGCCAGTTGAAGGTTTGATCGCAGTGGATATCCGGGGCCCGATATAGGCGGCTTTGATCTCGGCATTCATTCCCGGTTTCAGCATTTGCTCATAGCCGATGGTGATGTGATTTAATACCGGTGCAATAAAATCAACCTTCAATCCATGCTTCTTTTCCTTCAATGCCAAATCAGGCGATACCGAATGTAAATCATATAAAATGGTCACACGTGTACCGTTTTCAAAAATAATTTCCTTCACATTATTTTTATAAATCTCTAGCGGTGGACCGGTCTTAACCCCATACCTCCGGAATTTTATTTTATCCGTTCCTACTTCCAACACTTTTACTTTCAGAGAATCGTTGTTGGTACGCACAAGTATGTCCTGTGCCGGGACAAATTTGCCCGACAGCAATAAAGCAAACAACAATAAAATGCCTTTTCCCTGTTTCATTAATTGCCTTTCTATCCGTTAACAAATTAAACGGTTCTAACCATGAGAAGCAAGCTTTTTTTAGCCAACAATCTGATTCACAGAATACTGTATATTGCACATTCTTGCATTAATATCGAAACATCCCGATCCGTCGGGACGAAAGGCGAATTGTTCCTGAACAATTCAAATTTATAAATCCGCATTTATAATTTAAATTCTATTTATAAAGTTTTTCATGAGAGCAATCCTGGCTATTATTTCTTTGAGTTGTTGCTGCATTTTATCTGTTGCGCAAAATTTAGTCCTCAACCCGGGATTGGAAAGCTATGTGACCTGTCCGGGATTTGGCCAGTTCAGCAATACCTACATCAATGATTGGGACAAGCCGACTTATGGAAGTACAGACTACTATCATAACAATTGTCCGGGCATCATTCCTTCTCAACAGGTTCCACATGGCGGTGATGCGTATGCAGGAATTATCGGTTACAACTACGGACAGGAATATAGGGAATATATGACTGGTACGCTTTCATCACCGTTGATTGCGGGAGCTACATACTATTGTGAATTCTATGTCAGTTTAAATGACGGTTATATTCAGGCGATCAAAGAACTCGGTGCGTACTTCAGCGCTTCTCCTCCCGGGCCCTATGCGAATGCATTACATGTTCCTGTTAACCCACAAATTGTAAATACTGCAATTCTTCTGGATGATACTTCTTCATGGATGCGCATATCAGGATATTTTCTGGCGGCTGGCGGAGAACAATACATTACCATTGGTAATTTTTACAACGACACGAATACGACTATTGTACAGGTAGGAAATGTGGGGAGTTATGGTTCCTATTATTTTGTGGATGATGTATGGGTTTCTTTGAGTGAAGGAACGGGAGTAGCAGAATTTGAAAATGAAGGGGTGATATTTTATCCGAATCCGGTGGGGAGAAAGTTGACAATTGAAAATAAGTTGGCAGTTGGCATCCCAATAGCTATCGGGATGCAATCTGCAATTAATTCAATTTCGATTTTCAATTCTGTGGGAAAGAAAATTTATTCTTCGAATCAAACTACTATTGATGCGCTGAATAAATATGAAATAGATCTTGGAGATTTATCGGCTGGAATCTATTTTGCAGAGATCCATTGCGGAGAAAAAGTATTTCGGAAAAAATTCATCAAGGAATAATTATTTACAATGAAAATAATTTCAGGGATTTTATTTTTACTTCTTACAGGTGTAAAGACTTTTTCGCAGAGTTTTCAGTTTATTGAAAGTTCGACTGGCAATGCTGCACAGCCTTTTTATGCGAGGATGGTAGCAGATACAATTGGAGATGAGTTCACCCTGAATTGCGTGAATAATGCAATAATTCCGAAAAATGTAAAAGTGAGAATGATGGTACTATCAACACCTGCAGGATGCACGAACGATATTTTCTTTTGTGATCCTATTGCCTGTTATCCACCTGTTGTGCAACTTAGTATTGCGCCATTTACAATTGCGTCCGGTGATACCTCAATGAGAACCCTTATTCCGCATATTGATCCCGGTTTCTGTTGTGGAGATTATGCGGTCAATTATTCCGTATTTGATGTGGATAATGAAAGTGATTCCGCAAACGTGGTGGTGTATTATAATGTGAACGGAAATCACTGCACAAATGCCATCGGTGAATTCAATGGTGAGACTTATTTCAGCATAGCATATCCGAATCCTGCAACTGACAAATGCACCATTGAATATAATTTTCCAAAAGAAAACTATCTTTCTTCTTTGGCTTTGTATAGTATATCAGGAGAAAAAATACATGAATACACACTCACCAATAACATTGGCGAAATCAACATTGATCCTGCACCTTTGCCGGGAGGAATTTATTTCTATTCACTGCTGATTAAAAACAACATCACATCCTTCAAAAAGCTGGTTGTAATTAAATAAAAATCAGATGAAAAAATTTGCTGCTTCGTTGACCTGCATATTTTCCTTATTATTTTTCGCTGTCATTCAAACCCATGGACAGCCGGTGAGAAAAGTGCTGATTGAAGAATTTACGACTGCATCCTGCGGTAACTGTCCGATGATGAGTCAATACATACGGACATGGAATGAGGCACATGCTGCCAACTCAATCATGCTCAGCATCCATGAAGGTTCCGGGGTAGATGCAATGAGTAACAGCAACACCACAGCCATTTTCAATGCCATGCATCCAACCGGTGGCTGGTTTGCTCCTGCAGTGATGATTGAACGCGCAATTTACCCGAGTACAGCGGGAGAAGCTTACCTCAGCTGTTACCAGTCGTGGGGAAGTCCGGGCGGACCAGGTATCGATACGATTGCAACAAGGCTGATAAATGAACCGCCGATTGTTGGCGTGGAAATTTCCGGGACATACAATTCTGTTACACGCATGCTGGATGCTACAGTGAGTGCAAACTTTCTTCAATCGGTCAATGCCGGTGACTGGCGGATTAATTTATTCCTTGTGGAAGACAGCGTGGTTGGCTGGCCAGGTCTTGGGCCCTTTACCGGCTGGGACCAGCATTGTTATGATGCCGGCTGGGCCAACACTTATTATTCAGGAATGTTTGACGGGACATCTATCATCGGTTATCCTCACAGGCATGTGATGAGAAATTCTTTCTTTGGAAATTGGGGCGCAGCAGGAATTATTCCTTCCATTCCGGTGACAGGAACAAATTACACAACATCAGCAAGCCTTGCGATTGATACGGCATACCATGACAATCACCTGTCACTCGTGGCTTTTGTTTCTTCTTATGGGAATACGAAGGCGGATAAATTTGTGCTGAATGCAAATGATATTAAAGTCAGCGACAATTTTGCAACCGGGTTACAGACCGCTCAATCTATGGAACCTGCGCTGGATCTCTATCCTGTTCCTGCATCCGGTATGGTAAATCTCTCCTATACATTAAAAAGCAATGGGAAAATAATTATTACCGTCAGGGATATGACAAGTCGACTGGTAAAGACAGTTTGTGAGGGGATTAAAAAAGCAGGTACACACTCCCAGTCGATAATAATTTCTGATCTTCCAAAAGGAATATATTTCGTTTGCGTTACTGATTCCCAGGCAAGCCATGTGAAGCGCTTGTTGGTACAGTAAAACGCAACTATGAAAAAAATATTTTTGCTGTTTGCATTCCTGAATTTTCATTTACCTTTTTTATTCGCTCAAAAAGATTCAGTCAGTATCCCTTCATTAAAAATATTTATTGAAGGATCGTTGTCGTTGATAAATGGCTGGACGGCCACAACTGGAAAACTTTACTCAACTGACTGGCATGGCAGTTCAGAAGCAAACACCCACTCAAAAGGATTTGGTTACGGTTTGCTGATTTCCAAAAGAGTTGCCAGGAAATTTTATGTGAGTGCTGGTTTCGACAAGTCAGAAGAGAAGTATGACAAATTTCGTAAGACTCCTTATCCCGCTTCCCCCGTATTATATGACACCAGTTACTACGGATACAAATTAAAAACATTTCGTATTCCTGTTTTCATCCAGATTCCCTTGCTGATAAGACGTGCGCGGCTTTTCCTTTGCGCAGGTGTAGAAAATGAATTTACATATTCAGAATACTGGCACGCAACATACGCTGATTACAGCAGCGGGTATGGAAATCGCTTCGAAGAATCATTCATCCGTTCCGTCACCCGTTATACCGGGACAAAATTCTATGCAGCGTTAGATTTTGAATTTAAGAATACAGAGGGCCCGATCTTGTTTTTATTGGGCGTAGATTATCGTTCACCAACCATCATTTCAAAAGCAACCGGCAGTTATTTCCTGCAGCATGGTTCAATGTTTTTACTGCGGATGGGATTCGGATTTTCATTTGGGAAAAAGAAACCGCAACAAATTCAGTTTACATAGTCTAGCTAACCAATCCCAGCAAATATTTCCCATACCCGCTCTTTACCAATGGTTCAGCAATTGTGCGAAGCTGTTCAGCATTGATGTAACCCATGCGGAAAGCAACTTCTTCGATACAACCTATTTTTAATCCCTGGCGTTCTTCAATAACTTGAACAAACTGAGATGCCTGCATCAACGAAGCAAAAGTCCCGGTATCAAGCCATGCAGTTCCGCGATCCAGAATCCCGACTTTCAATTTACCCCGTTCGAGATAAATTTTATTAACGTCTGTTATTTCGTATTCACCACGCGCACTTGGTTTGAGGTTTTGGGCAATCTCTACGACAGAGTTGTCGTAAAAATACAATCCCGGGACAGCATAATTTGATTTGGGTTTCACAGGTTTTTCTTCAATGGAAATGGCTTTATTATTTTTATCAAACTCCACGACACCGTATCGTTCCGGATCGCTGACGTGATAAGCAAACACCACTCCCCCATCAGGATTTTTATTTGCTGATAATATCCGCCCTAACCCTTGTCCATAAAAAATATTATCGCCCAGCACCAATGCCACGCTATCCGATCCGATGAATTTTT
>JBDTTM010000183.1:0-8249 GCA_039930605.1 Bacteroidota bacterium | reverse complement strand
GGCGAATTAATTACACTTAAATTCATATTAATAAAATTATGTGATGGACTATCTGTTGGATAGGGATAATTGTAATTCACTCCATCATTCCATGCATTACTGAGATATATTTTATGATCAGGAGCTAGCCTTAGTGTTCCCCCTTCGCCTAGTACATTTGTAAATTCAAAAATCGTGTCTTTACTACCAGCAATGTTGGCTGCATTCAAATCGAATTGAATAAGATAGGAAGTATCAGAGTTGGAACACAGATAAATTTTTGATCCATTCGAAGAAACCACACTCCCAAAGTACTTCTTTAGAGGATTGGCAATAATTTCCTGTTCTATTATCTCTTCATTATATAATAGACCTGTACATCGATCAAATTCCATTGTTTCAACTAAGCCAGTAAATGTTGTATAAAGGATTTTACTTCCATTATCAAAAAAAGTAAAGTTTGCATTATTGGTTGAAAAAATACCTCCTATTGCTTGAACCTGGTTGAAAATTATTCCATTTGGAGTTATTAAATATTTATAAAATTGATTATTGGGGATATCCCACTTTTGAAATATTAACCACCAATCTCTTCCATTACCATGCTTAACTGCAGCCACTGCATCGACTCCTGAATAATTATTTACTTGAATATTCTTTTGAGTAATGGCACCTCGTCCACTATCAGCAGTAATGTCAATTATAGAATAAAACAAACCATAAAAACTTGTTACACCAACACTAAAAAGATAAAATTTACTCACATCATTCGGCATTGGGATAATCAGAAGTTCATGATACCAACCACCACCAACTATCGAATCTCCGTTCTGCATAATGTTACCTGTATAATTCCTAATAATTGTTGACTTTCCACCTGAGACACCTGCTCTAGTGGAAGCATAAAATAGAAGCTGACCGTTTGAATCCGCAATTGATACACATGTCCCTCTTCCATCCATTAAACTATAGGTAGGCAGAGGATTATTAATATTATTAAAATCAATCCCAGCACTATCCCCAAAACACCAGATACTATTTCGAAACTGAGCAAAGCAGAAATGAGATCCCAAAAGCAGAAAAAGTAAAAGCATTTTCTTCATTATTCAAAAATACGAAAAGGAACGGCAAAGCCTGGAGGCTGTTAATTTGCACATCTTCAAATAGGTACATTAGCATATTAACTGCTATCTTCGCTTCACCAAACCATACCGCTATGTTAACCACACTTTCTATCACTCCAATTGTAATCGGTGCCATCATCCTGTTTTTTCTCGGGGTGCGCATCATCCGTCCTACCCACCGCGGATTGATTGAGCGCCTGGGCAAATACCACCACTTTGCAAGTCCGGGGTTTCACTGGATCATTCCGTTTATTGACCGCATGTACCAGATCAATACCACGGAACAAATGATCAATGCGGAAAGTCAGGAGATCATCACTTTTGACAACCTGAATGCGCGTGTGGATGCGCAGGTTTATTTCCGCATCAAACCCGATGAAGACAGCGTAAAGAATTCGCAATACAACGTGAACAATATCGCTTACCAGATTGTGAATCTTGCTCGTACTACATTGCGGAATATCATTGGCACCATGACATTAAAAAGTGCCAACAGCGAACGCGGAAAAATAAATAAGAGCCTGTATTCCACGTTGCTTGAAGAGACAAAAGATTGGGGAATAGATATCGTGCGTACCGAGTTGAAAGAAATCGACCCACCAAAAGACGTACAGGAAACGATGAATAAAATTGTGAAGGCAGAGAATGAAAAAATGGCTGCCATCGATTTTGCGACTGCTGTTGAAACACGTGCTGATGGAGAAAAACGTGCTGAGATTAAAAAAGCGGAGGGAATTAAAACTGCTAACATCCTCACTGCTGAAGGTGAAGCACAAGCTATTGCTTTGGTGAATGAAGCCGCAGAAAAATATTTTGTTGGCAATGCACAAATACTCCGCAAGTTGCAGGCAGTGGAAACTGCTCTTTCAAACAACTCCAAAATCGTTCTCTCCAGCGACAAACAATTAGTGAATGTGATCGGTGATATGGCGGGTGTTCTGCCTATTCAGGGCCTTTCAACACCTGTTAAGGACTAACAGTAGTGAACTTTTATTCTTTCAGTGTGTTTCCCTTGAATATCAAGGCATTTTAATGAATCCAGATCAGCGATACAAGCCTGGGACGTGCAATATGGGCGCACGGGAGGTTTCTGTAAGGAAAAAATTTCTTGCCTTCTTTGCCGTCATCATGATCGGATTCACCATTTGCTGTTTTGCTTATTGTGATTCCATTTTCAGCTGGATAGCACTGATTGGATCTTCGTTCGCTGTAATTGTTTTATACCTTGAAATAAAATACCGCTTCTGCATCATCTTCGGTTTTTTTCATCTTTATAATTTCAAACAACTTGGAAACCTGGAGGAAGTGCAATGCAAAGAAGACCAACAATGCGACAACAAACGCGTGAAGAAAATTATTTTTCAGTCACTTTTTATCTCCGTTGTCCTTTCTTCCATTGTCCATATGATGGCAATGAGTCATCCTTTTTAATATCCAAAGACAAAAAATAGCCACGAAGGCACAAGTGACGGAGGTTTAAATTAGTATTGCTGCTTATGGGAAAAGAAGAACTTTGTGCCTTACTGTCTTCGTGGCAAAGAAAAAATTTGGCACAACAGTACAAGTTTTCCAAAAAAAAATGCTGTCTCCCCAATGGCAAGACAGCATAAATATTTCCAGATGTGTACTAACGTCTACGGGAAAATTCCCAACGCCTGGTAAGCTACTCCGAGCTTATTGATACCACTCACAAAAGCAGCAGTACGCAGGTCATCAATTTTGCGATTCCTGTTTTTTACTAAAAATTTGGGGCAACAGTACAAGTTTTCCAAAAAAAATGCTGTCTCCCCAATGGCAAGACAGCATAAATATTTCAAGATGTGTACTAACGTCTATGGGAAAATTCCAAGCGCCTGGTAAGCCACTCCGAGTTTATTGATACCACTCACAAAAGCAGCTGTACGCAGGTCATCAATTTTGGGATTCCTGTTTTTTACTTCGCGGATTTCATTGTAAGCAAAGATCATGGTCTCTTCCAGGCCGCTTCTAACGAGGTCAATTTCATCTGCACCATGGGTGAGGATTTTCTTATCAATGGCATTCAATGCTTTGCCGGTGATGTTCTCTACAGCAGTGATTAAATGTCCGGTTGACATTTCCTGGAATCTTTTTTCCATTCTTCCGAAACGCACGTGAGAAAGATTTTTCAGCCATTCGAAATAGGAAACAGTAACACCACCCGCATTCAGGAAAAGATCGGGAATGATAAGAACATTTTTCTCGTTAAGCACTGCTTCTCCATTCTTGGTTACAGGGCCGTTTGCGCCTTCGGCAATTATTTTTGCTTTGATATTTGGTGCATTGTCCTTGGTGATTTGATTTTCCAACGCTGCTGGAATCAGGATATCACATTGAGCTTCCAGGACTTCCATCGTATCCATGTTTTTTGCTCCCGGAAAATTGAGAATTGAACCCGAATCTTTCCTGTGCTTGAATACGTCATCAATGTTCAGTCCTTTTTCATTGTAGATACCACCTTCGCGTTCAGCAATACCTACAATGAGTGCGCCGGCTTCCATGCAGAATTTTGCAGAATAGAAGCCCACGTTTCCTAATCCCTGTACAATAATTTTTTTTCCTTCAATACCTGTTGTCATCCCCCGGGCTTTCATGTCTTCTGTGTTGCTCAGTGCTTCGCGAACACCAAAGAAAACACCTTGTCCAGTTGCTTCAGTTCGTCCCTGAATACCGCCCTGGCCGATTGGTTTACCTGTAACACAACCCAATGCATTCAGATCATCATATTTAAAAGTTGCATAGGTATCAGCAATCCATGCCATTTCCCGCGGACCGCTTCCGTAATCGGGTGCCGGAACGTCCACTGATGGTCCGATCATATTTTTCTTGATAAGTTCTGTGGTATACCTCCGCGTGATGCGTTCCATCTGCCGCGTACTATATTCCTGTGGATTTACTTTGATACCGCCTTTTGCTCCACCAAACGGAACATCAACGACTGCACATTTAAAAGTCATCAGCGTAGCAAGCGCTTTTACTTCATCTTCATTTACAAACTCACTGTAACGGATACCACCTTTGGTTGGTGTCTTGTGATGCGAGTGCTGCACACGGATACCTTCTATAACCTGTACCTTCCCTTCAATCTCGATCGGGAAATACATTTTATAAATACTGTTGCAGATTTTTATCTGGTGCAGCAGTCCCGGTTCGAAGTTCGTGAACGCTGCTGCTTTATCGAAGTAAGAAAGTACATCATTGTAAAACTTACTACCGTTTTCAAGATCATTTTTCATCTTTATTTTTTTTGTTTTGAAGTTGTAAGAAAGAATGCCCATGATATTTTTCCTTTTCGACACAAAGGAATCATGAGCCTTTCATTTTCGCTCTGTTATATTTTTTTTGATTTCTGATGGAATGCAATTGATGCATGCCTTTACCTGATTAATTTAGGGGGTGGCAAAAGTATAAGAAGCCGCGACATATGGCAAATATTGAAGACATAAATATTGACAAAATGACGCCTTCATTTTAGCTACTTTTGCGCCACAATTGAACTATGACAGTGTTAACGAAGAAGATAGGTGTTGAAACAGGCATCGAAGAATTGCGTAAAGATTTCCCAATTCTCAGGCAAACGGCCTATGGTAAACCGCTGATTTACTTTGACAATGCCGCCACTTCCCAAAAACCGCAGGTGGTTATTGATGCATTGGTGAATTATTATGCCGGGTACAACGCAAATATTCATCGTGGTGTGCATTTTCTGAGCCAGAAAGCTTCCCAGGCATTTGACGATGTAAGGATAAAAGTCCAGCAGTTTATACATGCCGCCTCAGAGCGTGAAATCATTTTTACACGCGGAACAACAGAAGGTATCAACCTGGTAGCATCTACCTGGGGAAGAAAAAATATTTCTGCAGGAGATGAAATCATCATCACGGCTATGGAACACCATAGCAACATCGTCCCCTGGCAAATGTTGTGTGAGGAAAAGAAAGCTGTGCTGAAAGTAATTCCGATGAATGAGCATGGGGAATTAATTCTTGATGAGTTTAAAAAATTGCTTTCTACGAAAACAAAATTCGTTTCTGTTGTTCATACTTCCAATTCACTCGGAACCATCAATCCGGTGCACGAAATCATAAAGCTGGTACGTAACCACTCCCTCTCCTTCGGAGAGGGCCGGGTTGAGGCCTTTATCCCAGTTCTCGTTGACGGTGCCCAGGCCATTGCCCACACCGAAATCAACGTCCTGGAAATGGATTGTGATTTCTTTGTTTTCAGCGGACATAAAGTATTCGGTCCAACCGGAGTTGGCTGCCTATACGGAAAACTACATTTACTGGAAGAAATGCCGCCTTACCAGGGCGGAGGTGAAATGATTCGCTCTGTTAGTTTTGAAAAGACAACTTACAATGAAGTACCGTTTAAGTTCGAAGCCGGTACACCCAATGTAGCCGATGTGATTGCATTGGGAACCGCCATTGACTATGTATCCTCCCTCGACAGGAAATCCATATCAAGTTACGAGCATGAACTGATGGTTTACGCTTCTGAAAAACTGAAAACAATTCCGGGAGTCCGTTTAATCGGTACGGCAAAAAATAAAACAAGTGTTGTATCTTTTGTGATCGATGGGGTGAATGCGCTTGATGCCGGCATGTACCTTGATACTCTTGGTGTTGCTGTGAGAACCGGTCATCATTGCACAGAACCGGTGATGGATTTTTTCAATATTCCGGGAACGATACGGGCATCTTTTCTATTCTACAATACGATGTCTGAAATAGATGTAATGGTAGAGGGAGTGAGGAAAGCAATTGGTTTACTGAGGCCTCACCCTTAATCCCTCTCCCAAGGAGAGGGACATTTGTTTCCGTTTCTGTTAGTATTGCCGTTTCTAGCGATGAGATGCCGAGGTTGGCTTGATTATCAAT
Source organism: Bacteroidota bacterium (assembly GCA_039930605.1). Taxonomy (GTDB): domain Bacteria; phylum Bacteroidota; class Bacteroidia; order AKYH767-A; family 2013-40CM-41-45; genus JAPLDB01. Next base: position 2,248 of record JBDTTM010000183.1, on the reverse strand, counting down.
CTCTAAATTCAGCTTAATCCTCTCCAACCGCGTGCCGCTAATGCTTCAGGCGCCAACGCCAAAGCTTATGCGACAGTGGGCGGTGGCGCAAGGAGAGTGACATTTGTTCCCGTTTCTGTTTGAAATGAATAACCTCGCAGCTGCGACGAATTCTTTAGATTAAAACGAAATATTTATTTATCCTCTCTTGTAAATTTAGTTCAATTCACATTCAAAGACATGAAGATCGAATTTTGGGCGCATAAGAATTTTAAATCAAAACTGAGAATGAAAATTGAAGATTAATCAACCCGCTCTCCCCGTCTCCATTTCTCTCGTTCTTCTTCAAACACTCCCGCTCTCCCCGTCTCCCATTCTTCTTCAAACGCCCCCGCTCTCCCCGTCTCCGTTTCTCCCGTTCTTCTTCAAACGCCGGTTCGTCTTTTCTTCAAAACTACTGGTATTGGAATCTAAAGTTCAACCGATTAATTAATCTTTTATAATTCTTTTTCAAATCACGGTCCACAGCACGTACGTCTTTGTACTCCTGGAATTTCCGGATCAGAAGCATATCAAACACAGAGCTTTCAAGGAAGTCAATGTCACCTTTGAATCCGCAAACACATAATGCGCGTGTTGTTTTTAGAAACTTGGTAATGTTTCTTTCATCCGTATCCAGCGTATTGCAGCTACCGAAATGAATGATCTTATTCACACACGATCCGTTCAGCGTTTCGGCAAGTTCTTCCAGGTTCAGGTATTCCTTCCCCACTTTAATATTTTCTGGATGCCCGTGAAAGGCCAAATAAGCAATCGTATAATTCTGATACCGTTTCTGTTTCCAGAGAGATAAATAGTATTTCAGGTTTTCTTTTGTCCCACAGTTTTTGTGGATGTATTCAATGCCGCAATTGGCATGTAAGAAGTCAAGCGCAGCACCGACACTTGATTTGTCACGCAGGTCTTTTTCCCAATCCCCTTCAAGGCAGAACACATTTTTGTTCAGGTTTGTTGCAATTCTCATAATTCCGTTTCAATTTAATTCCAGTTAAAATATTTGTTGCTGCCATAGTTTCTAATTGTGCGAATAGCGAAAGATTACGAATCTCCGAATTTTCGAATATGCGAATCAAATGCTATCGTTTAAAGTTCGCTTTGCGTTTTTCGAGGAATGCGGAAACGCCTTCTTTCACATCATCTTTTGCAAAGCATTTTCCGAATTCTTCCGCTTCAAAATTAAATCCATCAACTCCCGGTGCATAATAAGCATCTACACATTTTACTATTGCTGCAACTCCTACCGGGCTCACAGCCGCAACCTTATTAATGATCGTTTTACATTTTTCAATTAGCATTTCACGGGTTGTAACATCATTTACCAATCCAAGCTGTAATGCTGTTGCTGCATCAATCATATCGCTTGTCATCAGTAACTCCATTGTTTTGCCCTTTCCGATTAGCTGCACCATCCTTTGCGTTCCGCCATAACCCGGGATCAATCCCAGCTTCACTTCCGGCTGACCGAATTTGGCATTGTCGCTGGCGATACGCATGTGACAACTCATTGCCAGTTCGCAACCTCCGCCCAATGCAAAACCATTTACGGCTGCGATTACCGGTTTCGGACAACGCTCAATGCTGCTGAAAACCTTTTGTCCGTCAAGGCTGAGTTTTTTACCTTCTTCAGCACTGTAGTTTGCGAATTCAGAAATATCAGCACCGGCAACAAAAGCTTTGTCGCCCATTCCAGTAATGATCATTCCAACTACAGAAGAATCATTTGCGCCACTTTCCACTGCCATTCCAATTTCCCGGATGGTGAGGTGGTTTAATGCATTCAGTTTGTCAGGCCGGTTGACTGTGATTTTCAGTATTCCGTTTTCGACCTCTGAGAGTATGTTCTTGTAAGTGGTGGCGGTAGTCACTTTTGATTTTTATTAATACGTACTGCTTATATCTCACACAAAGCCGCAAAGATCGCGAAGAGGCAAATCAATCTTACCCTTTGCGGGCTTTGCGCATTGGCGCGAAAGGCTGTTTAAAAATTTCTTCTTTTCTGTACTTCTTCTTTTATATACTTTACTATTTCATCAGTGTTTGTGCCGGGATCAAACAACTTACCTGCACCCAGCTCATTCAGTTTTTTCATGTCATCAGCAGGAATAATTCCACCACCGGTTAGCAGCACATCATTCATTTCTTTCTGTTTCATCAGCGCAATAATTTTCGGAAACACCGTATTGTGTGCGCCGGAAAGAATGCTGATGCC
>JBDTTM010000182.1:0-8273 GCA_039930605.1 Bacteroidota bacterium | reverse complement strand
TTCTCATGTGCAATGCTGGTTGCAGGTCCATGACCCGGATAAATTTTAAAGTCATCACTCAGCGAAAAAACTTTTTCATGAATACTCTTAATCAACGTTTCATAGTCTCCTCCGGGCAAATCCGATCTCCCAATGCTTCCATGGAAAAGTACATCACCTGCAATGGCAAACTTTTGCTGCCTGTTTATAAAACAGATACTTCCAGGACTATGTCCCGGAGTAAAAATAATTTCCAGGGAGGAGTTTCCGAATTTGACCACATCGCCTTCCTCGAGAAATACTTCAGGAGCCGGGGAAGGTTCCACATTGATACCCCACATACCGCCATATAACTCTGCAGATTTCAACAGTTCTTTTTCGATGGCATTCATTTCGATTTTCAGGTCGTATTTACCGCATATAAAATTATTTCCGAGTACATGGTCAATATGGGCATGTGTCAGCAATAGTTTGACCGGTTTCAATGCGCTATCAGTAATAAAATCAGCAAGTTCTTTTTTCTCTTCCTCAGTATAGCAACCGGGATCAATGATTACACAATCGTTTGTTTCATCACTCAGGATATAGGTGTTTTCCTGAAATGGGTTAAATGTGAATGAATGAATCTGGATCATTTTGACAAAGGTAGCTTTGTCCTTATATATTCATGAACAATTTTCCGTAAATTCGCATCACCAAGATTTTTTATAGCTGTATGATTTCCCTTTATCGTTTTTACAGAAAACCCTTGTGGCTTTTTTTATTACCGGTTTTCTTATTTGCTCTTACTTCTGCATCAGGTCAGTTTTACAATGGCTACCAGATGACTTTCGGCAAAAACCGCGTTCAGTATGGTCAGCGTTTCTGGAGTTTTTATAAATGGAAAAATTTCGATACATACTTTTATCTCGGTGGACAGGAGTTGGCAGTTTTCACCGGCCGAACTGCTGAGTCAGATATTGAAGAAATTGAAAAGTTGCTTGATTATAAGCTGGATGGGAGAATTCAGTTTGTGATTTACAATAAACTGAGCGATGCCAAACAAAGCAATATCGGGCTGGAAACAGAAGACAACACAGGGAATATTGGTGGGGTCACTAAAATTGTTGGGAACAAAGTATTTCTTTATTTCACAGGCGATCACGAAAAGCTTCATCAACAGATAAGAGCCGGCATTGCAAAGGTTTTAATTGACCAGATGATGTATGGAGGTGATATTAAAGACCGCCTCCAGAATTCCGCCTTGCTTACCCTGCCGGACTGGTTTCTCAGCGGACTGATTTCTTACATTGCTCACAAGTGGGATGTAGATCTTGACAACCGCATCCGGGATGGAATCATTGCAAAAAAATACCTGAACTTTAATCATCTTACCGGCAATGATGCATTGTTTGCCGGTCACTCCGTTTGGAAATATATTATTGATACGTATGGTGAAAGTACTGTTTCTAACTTGCTGTACATGACGCGTATTAACCGCAACATTGAAAGTGGTTTTTTATACGTCCTTGGAATGAATATGCGCTCCTTAAATGATGCCTGGAAAGAAGCGGTTAACAAACAATATGCGAACAGTGATGAAGGCCGGGATTCAATTGAAACCAAACCATTGATTGCAAAACCGAAATCATTCCTTACTTATTCACAAGTGAAGGTAAGCCCTGATGGCCGATACGCTGCATACGTTTCCAATGACCTCGGCCGCTATAAAATATGGCTTTATGAAATTGAGAAAAGCAAGAAGAAAAACCTGAAGCGAAGTGGTTACCGATCATTTATCCAGGAAGCAGATCAGTCATTTCCATTGCTGGCATGGCACCCGAGCGGACAGGTATTGGCGATGATCCGCGAGCGAAAGGGTGAACTCTGGTTGCATTATTATACACCTGCAACGAAAAAGTGGGAAAAAAGTAAATTATTCAATTTTGAAAAAGTGCTTGATTTTTCCTATTCCCCCGATGGACAGAAATTATTGTTCAGCGCTGTTCAGAAAGGGCAGAGTGACTTATTTGTGTTCAACCTGCGTACCCGGACTTATGAGCAGATTACCAAAGATTTTTATGACGATTTGCAGCCGCGATTTATACATGATGGAAAGGCAATCGTGTTTTCTTCCAATCGGGTCAATGATACATTGGATACTGACAAGCGGGGTTTGCTTCCGCCGGATAATAACTTCGATATTTTTTATTACGATTATGCAACGCATTCCAATGCTTTGAGACGTATTACCAATACCCCCGGATTTAATGAAACCTATCCAATGCCTTATGATTCATCCAGTTTTGCTTACCTCAGTGATGAAAATGGTATTGTAAACCGATACGCCGCATATCTCGACAGTACATTAAGTTCGGTGGATACAGTGGAGCATTACAGGATGCTCGTCACTTCGTATCCACAAACCAATTATTCCCGGAATATTATTTCGCAAGATGTAAATAGCCGGATGAACAGAATTACAGAGACCTTTTATGAGAAAGGCAGGCTTTACATGTATGTCTCCCCATTGAAGCCTGTTAACACAAGTTTCACAGCACCGGATAACACCATTTTCAGAAAGGAATCGGCTAAGTACATGCCTTCAATTGGCCAGGAAGAGGGGAACTCAAATCCTGGTGGCACGCCGGAAAATAAATCAGCACTTACGGATTCAAATTATGTAGACATTGAAAATTATATTTTTCAGAATGATTTTGCAAAATCGAAAAATAAAAAGGCCGACAAAAAGAAAGAGAAGATTGAACAGTTGAAGCAGGAAAATATGGCTGAAAGCGAAACGAAGGCACAAAAAGATTCTGTCGGGTTCATCACACCCAAACAGCGCAATTATGATCCTAATTTTTCTTCCAACTATTTTGTAAGCCAGCTTGACAATTCATTGCTCAATAGTACCTACCAGGTTTTCAGCGGTGGAGGAGGGGTGTTTTTTAATCCGTCACTGAATGGATTTTTCAAAATCGGCATTTCAGATTTGCTGGATGATTATAAAATTGTAGGTGGTTTCAAACTCGCCGGAGACCTTAACAGCAACGAGTATTTTTTAAGCTATGAAAACCTGAAACACCGGATTGATCACAAATTCACTTTTTATCGACAGGGAAGGTTTGATACTGATGGTTTCAGCCTGAATAAAATTCACACGCATGAGTTGAGGTACACTGCCAGTTATCCCTTCAGCGACATCACTTCTTTGCGCGCTTCTATTGCAGGCCGGAATGACAGGATTGTATTTCTTGCTACTGAACAAACTTATTTACGGCAGGAAAACCTCAACCTGAATTGGGCGAATGGAAGACTGGAGTTTGTTTTTGATAATTCGCTGCAAACAGGATTGAATCTTTACAATGGTACGCGAATGAAAATTTTCGGAGAGTATTACCGTCAAATTGACAAGAAGAAAACGAACATGTACATCTTCGGACTTGACTACCGCTTCTATAAGAAGATTCACAGGGAATTGATATGGGCCAATCGCATTGCGGCAAGTACTTCTATCGGCGATCAGAAATTGATTTATTATATGGGAGCTACCGATGGCTGGATCGTTCCACGATTCAATACAGAAACCCCAATTGATTACTCTCAGAATTATGCATACCAGGCTGTAGCAACAAACCTCCGCGGTTTCGATCAGAATGTGCGGAATGGAAACAGTTTTGCATTGCTGAATTCAGAAATCCGTGTGCCGATTTTTAAATATCTTCTAAACAGGCCGATCAAGAGTGACTTCGTTCGGAATTTCCAGGTAGTTACTTTCGGAGACCTGGGAACTGCATGGACAGGTCCGAATCCGTATGATTCCACGAATGCATTGAATCACCGTGTTCAGAATTACGGTACGTTTTTGAAAATTACACTTTTCAGTCAGCATGATCCACTTGTAGGTGGTTTTGGATTTGGATTGCGCAGTCGCATCCTCGGATATTTCCTACGTGCGGACTGGGCATGGGGTGTACAGGATGGAGAAATACTTCCTTATAAATTTTATTTGTCATTGAGTCTCGACTTCTGATATTCCCAATTTACTGTTGATGATTTATGAATTATTAGACTTTTAAAATCTAATACTTAAGACCATTAAATTGGTATTCTTATATGTTGAGAAAAATAATCTTGATCGTATTGAATATTGGTTTTATCTTAATACTAAACTCTTGTTGTACCAAAGAGTTATGTTTAGGTTTTGATCACTTAAATGAAATACAACTCAGCAACTTTACTGCAGATGAAATTGACAGTATGGCATTTGAGATTTTCCCTGGTAATTCCAACTTTACCAATAGGATTGATAGTTTTTTTATTAGTGCTTATACAGCAGATTCAGAAAAAACCAATCCGGTCATGTTTACGCCAGAACTATTATCAGCAACTAACGATTATAAAATTACCATTCTTAAATCAGGACTGGTTTATTCGCTAACAGGTTTCGAAACCCAAAAGGAATCTTGTAACAATTGCGTTTGGGGGAACGATTATTATACTGTTCTTAAAAAATATTATGTGAATGGAACAGAAAAACATGCTGATTATAATACATTGATTATTGATAAATGATATCTTGAATAGTTATTCGACATCCAATTATCGGACTTAAATGATATTGCTGGTGGAAATGCCATTCAGGCCATGCCTTTCCATTCCTTTTTTTCTGCACATTTGTCCTCATGGACTTTAAAACCACGATTCAATCGCTTGCGAAGAAATACCATGCAGAAATTGTTAGCTGCAGAAGGCACTTGCATCAAAATCCTGAACTCTCTTTTCATGAATTTGAAACCCAGAAATTCGTTGAGCAGAAGTTGAATGAATTCGGAATCAAAGACCATCAGCGAATGGCGAATACAGGAGTGGTGGCATTGATCAAAGGAAAAAATCCTGGTAAACGCGTAGTTGCATTGCGGGGAGATATGGATGCATTGCCCATCCAGGAAACAAACAAGAAGGATTACATTTCTAAAAATGCCGGGGTGATGCATGCCTGTGGACATGATGTACATACTTCATCATTGCTTGGTGCCGGACGGATTCTCAACGAAATAAAATATGATTTTGAAGGGACGATCAAATTGATTTTTCAGCCGGGGGAAGAAAAACTGCCCGGTGGTGCAAGCATGATGATTAAGGAAGGCGTGCTTGAAAATCCGAAACCTGACAGCGTAATCGGTCAGCATGTAATGCCCCAGATCGACGCCGGAAAGGTTGGGTTCAGAAAAGGATTGTACATGGCAAGTACGGATGAAATTTATGTCACCATCACTGGCAAGGGTGGACATGGTGCCATGCCGCATCTCACAATTGATCCCGTACTGATTGCATCTACAATGATTGTTGCACTCCAACAGATCGTAAGTCGAAATGCCAAACCCACTCTTCCTTCTGTTCTCTCTTTTGGAAAATTCATTGCAAATGGAGCTACCAACGTGATCCCGGATTCGGTTTATCTTGAAGGTACTTTCCGTACGCTTAATGAAGAGTGGCGTGCAGAAGCCCATAAGAAAATCAAACACCTTGCTGAAAGTATTGCTGAAGGAATGGGAGGGAAGTGCGATTTTAATATTGTCAGGGGATATCCTTTCCTGGTCAACAATGAGGAACTCACTACACGCGTTCAGGCATATGCAAATGAATACCTGGGATCAGATAAAATAGAAGAACTTGAAATCTGGATGGCAGCAGAGGATTTTGCCTTTTATTCCCAGCTGTCCGATGCTTGCTTTTACCGTCTTGGCGTGAGGAACGAGGGGCTCGGTATAACCTCCTCAGTGCACACTTCTACCTTTGATGTAGATGAAATTTCGCTTGAAACGGGAATGGGATTGATGGCCTGGATTGCTTTGAAGGAGTTGGGCTTATCCTCCTGATTAGCCCTGGAAGCGATGTTCGTAACTCGCGGGGTTGCCGGGCCAAAAAAAACTTGCGGTTAATCTATTTTTCATTAGATTGCAGACGTTTTTGAGCAATAGAATTAATTAATATTTTATTAACCGTGCAACTTTTTAACCCTTAAGTGGCACTTACTGAAACAGAAAGGGGGCGCTATGTCGGAAGCGGAAAAACAACAGGAACTTAAATTAGGTAAACAGGAGCAATTTATGTTGCTCTATAAACCTATTCATGAAAAGCTAAACCGCTTTGTACATTCAATGGTTTGGGATCGTGAAGATGCCCGCGATATAGTGGCTGACACAGTTTTGAAGGCCTACGAATCTTTTGATAAAGTCGAACATCATGAAGTATTTATGTACTACATGTTCGGAATTGCAAGCCGGTTAGCAAAGCGCAGAAGCCGCAGATTGAAATTTTGGGCACCTTTTGAAAGCCATCACCATGATACCCTCATGGATAACAGCACAGGAAGTGTAGCGCGCCAGATGGAAGTTGAAGCCCTGTACAGGGCAATGAATCGTTTGCCCGAGAAACAAAGAGAAGCTGTTTCACTTTATGAAATTTCGGGTTTTTCACTTGCTGAAGTGCAACAGATCCAGGGTGGCAGTTTGAGTGGAGTGAAGTCCAGGATTACACGCGGTAGAGAAGCGCTCGCGGAAATACTGACCAAAGAACACGTACTTGAAAACCGCATGCATATTGAGTCAACTTTAAAAAAAGCAGCTATTAGTTAACATTTTTTTATTATGGAAATACATCAGAATACGAACAAACAATTAAACGATCTCCTCACAGAGGCGCGTCACGAGAATCCCGTGATGAACGTGAAAGAAGTGGAGAAGATTATTGCCGAAGGAAAGTATACTCCTGCTGGAGGAAGCCGTGGTTTTCACATTGGAATGAATAACATGATTGTCCTCTGTGGAATAGTGGTATCATCTTTCCTGGCATACATGGCTTTGAAAGTTGATAACGGAGACATGGCTTCTAATGTGGTTCCTGTGAAAACAGAAATGCAGTCAAGCTCGGTTACCCATCCCGTTTTGTCAAATGTACAGCCTGCCAATGATGCACAGGTAATTCCTGCACCGGCACCTGCTGTTGAAAATAATCACCAGGTAGTTATTGACGCGAATAAAATTAGGCCGAAACAGGATATTTCAACATTGCTTGCGAGTAATAAAAACCTGGTCGCTACTCCAACGAAAACTGAAGAACATATTATTGAACCTGTTGCTGCAAAAATGCCAAGTGGTGAATATGTGATAACATTTAATTCTGCAGGACAGGATATTAAAATGAGATTGGTAGGTGATGAAATCTCTGAATTCTCTGTTGATGGTAATGTAGTTCCTGCTGATCAATATGGAGATTTTGAAGACATCCTTTCAGAAGGAAAGAACTACCTGATTGGAAATACACATGCAGATGAAGGTGCTTCAAGTTTGAACCTGATCAAATACTTTGATGGTCAGTTGCGGAGTGATAAAATTCTGGATAAGGAGATTCAATACAAGTTTGAGCTTTCATCGGCTCAATTGATTGTAAATGGAGACATACAGACAGCTGAAATTTTCAAGAAATACAAGGGTCTTTATGAAGCAAAAACAGGTAAGACAATTACTGAAGGTTCCGTTTACAAATTTGAACGCGGGGCCAAATCAGAATAGTTGCTTCTAAAATATTCTACAAAACCACCTCTCCCTATATTTCGGGAGAGGTGGTTTTTTTTGTATTGTTGAAAGGTCTTGTTCAAATTAGAATTCATCTGATTTAGTGTTACCCAAAAACCTATACTTTCGGACCATATTTTGAATCTACATTAAGTATGATCAGTAAGTTCTGGATCAGGATCACCAACAGGCATGACCTGGTTTATAAATATTTCCTCATTCTTATAACGATTGTCCTGATCGTTATTGCACTTCCAAGGCAAACGCAATTCAACTATTCATTCAGGGTTGGAAAGCCATGGGTATATGAAAGCCTGATGGCGCCATTTGATTTCGCCATCGGCAAGTCAGAAACAGAACTCAATGATGAACGTGCTGAAGTGCTACACGCCATGCACCCATTCTACAAATTCGTAAACGGGGTTGCAGCACAAAGGATGGCCGCATTCAGAAATGAACTGGAAGCGGTATTCCGGCAGCAAATGGAAAATGCAGGCAAGAATAAAAATGAAATCGCAAAAACAGAAGACAGACAAAAAAGCCTTGAGGATGCCGGCATAGCTATACTGAATGAGATTTATGCAAAAGGAATTATTCTTACAAACGCGGAAAATTTTCCTGATGATGGAGTAATCAGTATTGTCAGGAATAATATTTCTGAGGACAGCAATATCAATTCATTGTACACTATAAAATCCGCGATTGATTTTATCAATGAAAAGCTGGACGGCA
>JBDTTM010000181.1:0-8276 GCA_039930605.1 Bacteroidota bacterium | reverse complement strand
AATATTTTTAACAATGTTACAGGGTTATCCGTTTTGAAGGATGGCAACATAGCATTGTATGGCGATTATGGTAACAACTACCCTTATTGTACATACTTCAACCATTATCTTCAGAAGATTGATACCGCAGGAACCTTAATTTTTGCAAAAGATTATCATCATACTTTTCGAGCAAGCCACGGCACGGGCGGAATGATAGAAATGGAGGACAGCTCTTTGCTTTTTACAATGGCATTTATTGATACCATCGCCGGGCACACGGTCCCTTATTTTAATCACCTGAGCGAAAATGGTCAATTGCTCAATTCAACGGCATTTGATATCCCCTATGGACATTACAGCTTTGCACTGAACATATCGAATGAATTCAATGACTTGATTCCCGTTTGCCGGTTGAACGACTGGGACACCATTTTATTTATGAATATTGATACATCATTAACCGCAATTTGCGGAACTGTGCCCAATGCAATGGTTGATTCTGACCTGGTAATCACTCCCGAACTTTTCAATTCTGTTTACCTTCCTTATACTTTTACTTTCCACGATACATTATTTCCTGCATTTCAGCAGGTTCCTATTCAATACACCGATGGCTGCTCCGGAAATTCTATTGCAGAATCGCGATCCGGAAAACCACTTACTTTATTCCCAAATCCCACCTCTGGAAAATTGAGAATACGCAATGCGCCGTTTGAAATAAATGAAATCAGCCTTTATAATTTGCCCGGTTCACTTGTATACTCATGGAAATATACAGGAACCAAAAAAGAAATCGCGATTGATATCAGCGATCTTGCACCTGGAGTATATATCTATAAGGTAAGTGGTAGAGATAATGAGCGGCGGGGAAAAATTGTGAAAGAGTAAACCAATTTACTTCTGCTAGCCAGCGGTAGCACATTTTAAAATTAACAATTGAAAACAATACCTTTTACAGGTTGATGCTTTTTGTCTGGCGCATTCTCTTTGCGCATGAAAACCACCGATTTTATTCCCTATACAGTGAGTTGGACTTCACCATCCCCGAACTGGTCATGCTTTTTTCTCACTTGTATCCGGAAGCGGAAAAATTTCAGCCGATTAGTATATGTAGAATAATGATAAGGCCTGAGTTGTGTTATTCAACAACCAGAAGTTTCGTCATCACTTCCTTTCCTGAAATAACTTTCAGGATGTAAACGCCCCCGGACCGGTCCCGATTTTGAATCTTCAATACCGGAGTCTGAATTGTTGTCGAAAAAATTTCTTTGCCTGTAACATCTATCATCCGGAGCGTTGCTCCCAACGCACTTTCCGGAAGCTTAATCGTAAATTCAGTTGACGCCGGATTGGGATATATTTCCATCGAATTTGAAATAGTGGAAATTTCATTCACAGAAACACTGTTCCAGGTATTGGCAACAGGATTCGGATCACGCGGCGTGCAGCCAAGGAAACGGTACAAAAAATTACTTACGAAGTGAACTGTGGTGTCCATGTAATTCACATTGCTTGCATAAGGTACGTGGTCAGCGCCATAAAAAGTATACATTGTCTGATCAATTCCGGTAAGCATGGCATGTTCATTTACAGAATAGCTTCCGTTCACGATCATGATTGGAAATACCTGCAACAAATAAAGTATGGCTGTTGAATATGGCACAACCGCATCAGCAGTTCCATGCATGCTGCATACAGGAACATCCCCCGCAACCATCCATGCAGTATCTCCCAATGCTCCGCAAAGGTTCAGAACTGCGTTCACTGTTGAAGCATATCCCGGGTTGCCACTGTTACCTTCCATACCTCCAAGTGCAACCGTGTCGACAGTAGCAGGTAATTCAGATGGCTGGTCTAAATAAGCAAGGTGCAATGCACAAAAAGCGCCTGCTGAACTTCCTCCGCCAAAAATCATTTCAGGATCAATCCTGTAAAGGTTTGTTGTGGCAGCATCCTTTCGAAAATAACGGATCGCAGCTTTCATATCCTGCACACCCCGGAAGACAGAATTTGTTGCGTTGGCCTGGTTGTATGGAAAAGTAATTCCCAGGCGATAAGTGATAGATGCGCATACATATCCGCGTTTCGCAAAATGTTGGCACAAGCCGACAACATCATTGTCAATTTTTGATCCTCCCACAAAACTGCCTCCGTGAACCCAGACAATCAGCGGGCGGAACGCAGCAGTATCGCCTGTTGGCTGGTAGATATCCATTGACAGTATTGTATTGGTTCCCTGATAATCAGTATTCGCACCATAAACAATATCATTGGTAGTGTCTATGGTCGAAAATATTTCTTCATCATACCTGTTACTGTTGCAGTCAATGAAAACCTGTGCAACAAGCAAATGAGAAATAAAAAGTGCGGAAATAAATGCGTAAAGTTTTTTCATCGTAGGAATTGTAGATTAAAATTATTTCAACGATGAAAGGAAAGGAGAATAAATGACCTGTGCAAACAACTCACAGTGAAACACAGATAAAGTGGCGCCTACCTAATTAATAATCACCTGAACCACTCTTTTCTGGCTGTGGCTGTCGAGTGATAAAATGTAAACGCCCTTAGCAAATGCGCTCACATCTATCGGATGAAGCCCTGCACCGGTTACCGTTTCGGAGAAAACAATTCTGCCCAACACGTCTGTCAACTTCAGCAATTTTTGTTCTGAAGCCATGGAAGTTGGCAATTGAACCGTCAACATATCATGTACAGGATTCGGATAAGTATTAACACCAGCCGAATTGATTCCTTCGATTCCTACAATAACAGTTACCATGACGTTATCGGATGCTGTACATCCATTTGCGTCCGTAACAGTGACTGTATAAGTGTTAGTGGAATTTACACTGATCATTTGTGTGGTCTCCCCTGTTGACCATTGATACGCATTTCCTGCGCCTGCATCGAGCGTTGCTGTCTGTGGTGAATTGATAATGATATCAACACCCAGGTTCACAATAGGATCAGGATAAATAAATGCAGTATCTGAAACGATGCTACCTGGACATAAAGTTCCGGCTTGTACATATACTATGGTGGTTGAAATGATTCCTGTCAGGGTCAATGAACTTCCTGTACCGAGGAGGTTACCTCCAATAGCAGCATCATACCATGCAATCGGATCAGGCGAAGTTGCGGTAAGCGTTACATCACCTGTTCCGCAATTGAATGAAGATATAACTTGTGGCGGTAGCGAAACATCGTTGATCGTTGCTGTAACAGGTACGCGTGTACTGGAGCATCCATTATTTGATTCAGCATAAAAGTCAGTTGTAATTGAAATCACAGGTGTGGTGAGGCTATATGTTGTCGCCAGGAAATTTCCTCCAATAGCCTGGTCGTACCAATCCACGGGATCTGCAGACGTTGCCGTGAGCAATACTGTACCTGGACCACAACGGCTGCCATTTACAGTTACAGGAGGTGTCACCATATTCACAACTGCATTTACTGCAATTCGGGGCGCGCTTGGACATAACATTCCTGCTTCCACATAATAAGTTGTTGTTATATTCAGGAAAGGAGTTGTGAATGAAGGTCCTGAATCTAATAGTATGCCGCCCGTGGATGCACTATACCAGTGGATGATGGCAGTATCAGTCGCATTCAATGTGACTGTTCCTGTTCCACATCGGGTCACATCATTGGCAACAGGGTTTGCTGTGATGCCTGCAATAGTTGCGATAACAGGAATGAAATTACTTTGACAGCCGGCGCTATCCACTACCGCATAATAAGTATTTGATGACGTTAATACCGGAGTGGTAAAGCTATTTCCGGTTCCCTGGATACTTCCGTTTGGAACATCGTACCATGAAACAGTGCTTCCGCCTGTCGCTGAAAGAGTGACTGGACCTGAACCGCAATTGTAGTCAGCAGTTACTACAGGATCAGCAACTGTAATGGCAGAAACTAAAACTGAGTCTGTCGCCCTGCATCCTGATGAATCCAATTGGATTGCATACCATCCGTTGGAAACGGCTGAATACAGGGAAGTGGTTGCGCCTACAATCTGGTTACCATTCAACATCCATTGATATGAATAACCTGTACCGGTATTGGAAGAAAGATTGACATTACCGGGTGCACAGAAAGCCAGGCTTCCGGCATTTCCGATATTTGCATTGATGGTTGAATACGCCCGTCCCGGTGATCCATACAGGCATCCGGCAATCCAGTTATTACCATCGTTCAGATCTCCTGTTGGATCAAGCAGTTCGAGTGTATACCCGTCTCCATCTGCTGCTGCTGGCCATGGAAGCTGGTCGGAATAAAATGCAGAGATGTATAAAGAATCCCTGTAATCAAAGAGCCGTAAATTTTCTTCGTTGTTTGCAAAGCTGAATCCTGACGAACCGATTACATTGATCACAGCAGGGTAAGCAGCAGAAAATTTTACAAGGTTTTCGGCAACAACAAGATATGCTCCTGCTGCAAGAACTGTATTTATAGGAAATTCAAATACATGATTGTCCTGATCATCTTTGAACTTCCATCCGGAAATATCCACCGATGAAGTTCCATAGTTATGAAGTTCAATCCAGTCATCGCTATTAATAATACTGTCACAATTGTAATTTATTTCACTGAAAGTAATAAGCGGTGTAGTTGGCGAGCCTGTGAAATATGCAGTTACCTGGTCAGTTGAAGTAAAGTTATAAGTGGTTGATTGATTTAAATCATTGGTGCTGATCACAACATTGGAGTGCCAGTGATCAAATGTATATCCCGGGTTTGGAATGGCGGTGATTGTAACCGGGTTGCCATTAAAGTAAACTCCACTCCATGGTAAAGATGTTGGCGTAATGGTACTGATTTGAATTCGTCCCGATCCGGCAGGAGAAGCATTGAGCGTAAGCGTAACCTGTGAAGTCATTACAAATTCACTTTGAATATAATTGCGTGCATAAGCCGGGCGGAGATTAATAAAATCTTCTGCTTTGTTCATTTCCCTGTCCCAGACAAACTGCGTCATCCCCCATTTTGAAAAATGCTGCGGCATGTCAAAAGCCATTGAATCGTGAATGGCATTTAAAGCCGGGAGCATATTTGAAGGCAGGAATGTCGTATTGATTAAATCAGCATAGCGGTTAATGAAGTATCTTAAGAAAGTAGGATTGAGAAGCATGTTCTTAAAAATCTGCGCATTGTAGCAGGTTGCAAAAGGATGCAAAATAGTGTCAAGCATATTGTCCTGGTACCTGCTCGACAGGCCCAACCCAAAGTCCAGGTCTTTGGTAAGATATTTCCACTTCCCGATTGGATGATTGGGCCTCCACAAAACGATATTATTCGTCCATGGACCAATAAAATCTTCATTGCAATAATATGTTTCAGCAGCAAAATAATCGGTCATGTTTTCCAGGTCAAACATTCCGTTCATTCCATCATAAAAAGCCGCCGTTGCCTGGTTGGCTGTATTTGAATAACTGAGCATATTGAAAAATCCGGTGTCACTTCCACAGGTAGTTTCAATATTTCCCAATTCTTTCAGGAAATCAATTTCATTGCCCTTCAATCCGTAGTTGCTTTCAACAAAATTTTTATTATCATTCTCAACTACCTGGTACATGCCCCAGAATTGTCCGTTTAAAAATAAAATTATCGGATCCTGTGCGAGGTAATCGGCATGAGTTCCCTTCAATATTTTTTCCATCAGGTGATCGCGATAATGCATCTGGCAATTGTCTGTACCAGCATTGCGCAGTATAATATCATTTGTCTTATCAATGTACGGTTTGTCAGGGAAGAAAGAATATGATATGGATCCGGTTCCGTATTTATCGCTCAGTTTAATTTCAAAACTTTTCTGTGGAAAAGCCTGGGAATAATTTCCTGCGATAGATATATCACCATCAAATTTCAGAACCCGGTTTTTTGATTTGTCATAAAATTCAATGGCTGCAGGGCGTTCCCAGTCCTGCCAAAAGTTAGCCCCGAAATAAGGGTACACACTATCAGCATTCGGTCCCGTTGCATAAATTCCATATAGCGAATCATTTAAATTATATGGATCTGTATTGATCGTGAATACCGGCAAATGAATGTTCTCATTGATGAAGTAAGTATTCGATACCGTAGTACTAGGCAAATAACTGGTTGCAAAAACTTTTGCGCGGACAATCGCTGTTGAATTCAGGAGTAGCGGAGCTGAATAAATTGTAGATGTATCCCGCGGTTCACTTCCATCAAGTGTATACCGTATTACACCTGAAGGTTGTGTAGTTGTAAGTGTAAGAAAGTGAAGACCGGAATAAAATCCCGCCTGTAAAGAGAACAATGGAATGGTGGCATACCCGGAATAACAAGTGGAGGAATTATTGGTCAACCCGGGAGTTGGATATTTAAAATAACACCAGTTCACTGACCCATCAGGAATTCTACCTTTTGAATTATCAAGTTCCATATTCAGGTAAGTATGCTGATCCACAATTGCTGATAAGGCATCTGAAAGATATACCGTTTCGCCGTTGCGGGATAATTTAAAATGGGCCTGGTAGTGTTCAGGGCCATGAATGCCAAACCATACCGGTGGATTCGACCATGTATGAACGGTATTCCGGATGCCGAAAGTGAGGAAAGGAATGCTGCTAAGATCCGGGTTTGATGCACTGGTATTGTGAACCTGGACAGCAAGCACATTGTCGCCAACCCGGAGCAAGCTCTTGAAAATAACAGGATCAAGATAAAATGAGTCCGGGTTCATTCCCTGGTACATCACCGCTTCATGTGAAGTATTTGCTGTAACATCATAAGCTGGCCTGTCACCTGTCATTCCGATGTTCGCACGCGCGATTTCAGTGCCATTAAGAAATGCAACAAAGGCATCGTCATAGTCAATATGAAAAATTGCCTTTAAGATATTTGCTGTATCAGCAACAGTAAAATGCTTACGCATCATCACTGAATTGCATGTGGTAATGATTGTATTGTCATCGCCATCACCGAAACCTATTCCCCCAACGCCATTGGACCATGAAGCATCATTGAATGAATTATTCCTCCAGTTGGTATCAGGATTGGATGTTCCGGTAAAATATTTCCAAGTGTCATTTCCGGCAACAGGTGTTTCCCAATGATCAACAACTTGAACCTGGTTTCTGTCAGAACAAAACACGACTATCCTGCTGTTTGCTGCAAGGACGTAATCCGGGAATGTAAAATGATGGAGATCTGTTGGATCATCACTCAATCCATATCCCTGTAGATTGAAGGATGTACCTCCTGCATTATAAATTTCAATCCAGTCATCATAATTGCCATCGTCATTGGCAATGGTGGATATGCTGGAAGGGCAAATTTCATTTAGAAGAATCTGTGCTTCCGATTTGGAAACAGAAATCAAAAAAAATGCAATACAGAAAAGTCTGTAAAAAGTAAATTTCATGGGGGATACTAAAGTAAAAACGTTTTGTAATTTTACGGGTTGTGAAGATAGCTGTTCAAACCTTACAAAATCAATGGGTTTGGCGAATGTTCGCTATTTGGTGGTGTGTATTGGTAGTTCTTCATTTTCTACATTGAATTTAATGCTGATCTTTGGAAAAACGATTCATCATGAAAAATACGGAAAATAACCGCAGACAGTTTTTAAAAACATTGTCAATTGCCGGATTGTCAGGATTGGCGCTGCCTGCAATAGCAAGGGCTTTTACCATGAATGAGACTGATTACCTACCTGAACCTGCTGTTGATGATTTTTTCAGCCTTCCAATGCTGGGCTATAGCTATGATGCTTTAGAGCCGCATATTGATACGATGACCATGCAAATTCATCACAGCCGTCATCACCAGGCCTACGTTACAAACCTGAATAAAGCGATGAAAGAAAATAATATTGACGCTGATATTGACGGACTCATGAAAAATGTTTCGAAGTACCCGGGTGTAATCCGCAACAATGGCGGTGGACACTGGAACCATTCTTTTTTCTGGAAGTCGATAAGCCCAAAAGGGGGTGGCGCTCCATCAGGAAAAATTGGGGATGCTATCAATGGTTCTTTTGAGAGCTTTCAAAAATTCCAGGGTCTTTTTAATGAGGCCGCACTCAAACGTTTTGGCAGCGGATGGGCATGGCTGGTAAAAACACCAGACGGAAAACTCATCATCTGCTCAACACCCAACCAGGATAATCCATTGATGGATATTGCCGATGTAAAAGGAACCCCGCTAATGGGAATTGATGTTTGGGAACATGCCTATTACCTGCATTACCAGAACAAGCGTGCAGACTATATCAATGCGTGGTGGAACGTAGTGAACTGGGACGATGCAGCTTCAAGGCTGTGAGA
>JBDTTM010000180.1:0-8287 GCA_039930605.1 Bacteroidota bacterium | reverse complement strand
AAAAAGAAACCTCCGTGGCATAGATTCAATGGCGCAGAAATTAAACGGTGAAGGCTTCAAAGTGATTGACTGTCTCAAGTGTGCCAACTGTTGCAAGACGATGGCCCCGACATTTAAAAAGACCGAAGTAAATAAAATTGCCCGACATCTCGGTATGACCTATGATCAGTATTTTAAAAAATACCTCAAGATTGACAAGGAAGGAGACATCATGAATAAAAATACGCCTTGCCAGCATTTGGGAAAGGATAACATGTGTTCAATCTATGAAATCCGGCCATCAGACTGCAGTGGATTTCCTCATACCCATAAGCGCGACTTCACTGAGTTTATTCCGGAAACACATATTCAAAACCTTGACTATTGTCCTGCCACCTATTACATCGTAGAAAAGATGTTTGAAAAAATAGAGGCAAAAAAATTAGTCAACTGATAAAAAACTGTCCGTTATTTAATGCAGCTTTTATTTTCCCCTGCAGTTTTCTACCGATAAATGGATTGTTTTTCGATTTGGAATGAATGTCAGAAACTGACACAGTCCATTCTTCAGCAAGAGTGAATAGAGTGAAATTGGCTTTTTCTCCTTCGGAAATTTTCATCGCAGACAATCCAAGTATTTTACGCGGTGATGTAGAGAGTTTTTCAACCAGTTGTTCGGTTGTTAGAATATCCTTTAGCGCCGTATAAGCTGCAGCGAAAGCTGTTTCAAGCCCTTCAGCACCGAACGCAGCATGGTCAAATTCCTTTTGTTTATTCTCAATATCTTCCGGGCTGTGATCAGAACAAATCGCGTCGATTGTGCCATCCTTTAAGCCATTTTTCAGCGCAGCAATGTCAGCATCAGTGCGAAGAGGTGGCTTGATTTTAAACCGTGTGTCAAATTCTTCGAGGTTTGAATCATTCAGCAACAGGTGATGGGCAGCAACATCACAGGTTACTTTCAATCCTTTTGCTTTTGCATTCCGTATCAATTCAACAGCACCTTTTGTTGAAACTGTTGAAAAATGAATTTTTGATTCAGCATATTCACAGAGCATCAGGTCACGCGCAATCATTAATTCTTCAGCCAAGGCAGGCATGCCTTTCAATCCCAATTGTGTACTGATAATCCCTTCATTCATTTGTCCCTTTCCTGAGAGTGATTTGTCGTTGGCAAAACTCATGATCAGTCCGTTGAAATTCTTTGCATAGAGGAGTGCACGAACCATCATACCCGCGTCCTCCACGGATTTTTTATCATCTGTAAAGCAGACAGCGCCGCTTTGATGCATGTCAAACATTTCAGTCATGTCACTGCCTTCAAGGTCAACAGATAAAGCACCTGAAACTTCAACATCCACAAGACCCTCTTTCGTTTTATTTCTGATGAGTTCAATTCCGGAGCGGTTTTGCATCACAGGGAAAGTAGAAGGCATCTGTAGTACGCCGGTGAAACCGCCGGCCATGGCAGCTTTGCACCCGCTTTGTAAATCCTCTTTGTATTCAAAACCGGGTTCTCGAAAATTTACGTGCAGATCAAAAAAGCCCGGAGAGAGGAAACAGTTCTTGCCATCAATTTCTTGGTCACACGCTTCGGTTATCTTACCAGCAATTTTTTTAATGATACCATCGCTCACAAGTACGTCACAGGTCTTCTTATTAAAAGCTGATTCCTGATCAATGATGGTGGCCTGTCGTATAATCAGTTTCATGTTTGATTTCGTTATGGTTTAGGTGAGATCGGTTTAGCGGCGGACATAAATCGAATCAACAGGACTTCGCATGCCAGGAATAGCAATGTAAGCCAGATACAATATTTCCAGAGACGTGTTCCTTCATTCTGACTGGCGATGGTATGCGTAAGTTCTTTATTTTCATCTAAGAGTGTGAGTGTTTGAAAACCGGATTTCTCTGCCATGGCTTTCAATTCAACGGCAGAAAAACAGGATAGATCACTTTCCCGCCGGTCGAAGTTAAAAGAAACAGCAGCAAGTAATTTATCATTGGCAACCAGCGAATAATTCCCGGAATTTGTAACCTGGTTATGTGCAATAATGACCGGCTTCCCGTTTACAAGGCGGGTTTCGGGAATGATGTCAAATTTTTCATCATTGTTTAGCAGGTGAACGAGATTTTCGCCTGACAACTGAACAGCAGGAATTTCAATAGGGTTATTGGCACCTACTACCTGGGATTGCTGGAAGGAATTGAAGCCACTCATAGCAGCTTTCAGCATTAGGGGAACAAATAACGCATGTCGCGGAAAATTGGTACACGTTTCATCCAGCGGAGATGCACAGAGATAGATTTTACCTTTTCCTGATTGCATGGAAGAGAAGAAAACATCTCCACTTTGCAGTTTCATCAATACTTCCTGTGAAGAATGAGATCCGGCCAATGACTGGTAGTGTTTGGAAACCAAAGGATAATCAATGTTCTCCGAAACGTTTTTCTTCTCAAATACATCTGAAAAAATCGGATTTTTCTTTTCGATAAAAGAGACTTTATCGTCAGCTTCTACCATTCGTGACAATGGATTCGCCTGGATAGCCTGGTAAAAATCCTGGTAGGAAACGGAGTTGATGTCCTGCCCGGGAAAAATCATCAATGCACCTCCCTGTGAAACATATTTTTTCAGTTCCTGTGCAAGTCCGCTTGAAATTTCTTTGAGATTATTCAGTACAATTAAATTGTCGGACAAGAAAGCAGCATAGTCAACCTGGTTCACGGGGGAATTCTTCAGTTGAAAATACGGATCGGTTCCGAAGAGTGCGTCTATATAAGGTGACGTTTTCGTTTCATTGATGCTAAGTACATTCAAATGATCCTTCACTTCGAAAGAGAGGAAATAATTGTCATCAAAAACTACAGGGTCATCAGCGATTGAGATTTTGGCTTGCTGCCATCCGGGTTGGCTTACAGTGAAGGAAAGTTTTGTTTCGGCGCTGGACTGTGCGGGAATGGTAAGACTTGTAAGCGAACGCTGTGTGCCGTTGATGAACAACTTCACAGGTACGCTTTCGGCATCCGCATCAGAAATATTTTGAAGCCGGATAGTAAGCTCATTCTGTGTGTTTAACTGAACGAAAGGCGTGGCCAGCGAACAGGTATCAATGAATAAATTTTTCTTGGAAGCAGCGACCAGCGGGACAAGGTTAATTTGAATCGTTGAATCGTAACTAATGTTCTCAATGTCTGCAACTGATTTTTGAAAATCCGAAATTTCATACAAATCTATTTTATGTTCTATGTCTTCAATATTTCGCATTGCATCTTTCTGCCGCGTTACGACTTCGGATAGAGATCGCACAGAAGAGCTCAGTTTTACTTCGTCTACCATCTGCAGGAATTCTTCGCGGTTTACTATACGTTGGTGTCGCCCTTCAAAATCATTGGTCAGGAGTTGGAAGTGATCAACGGGTTGGTAAGCATTTGCGATTTCCCGTGCTTTTCTTTTGGCCGATTCAATCAGGCTGCCGTTTTTTCCAATGGCATCCATGCTAAAAGAATTGTCAATGTAAACACTCACATTTTTGATTCCGCCAATGATCACCGCATTAGAGGCAGGTATTAATGGTTGTGCAAAAGCGAGGACTAAAAACGCAATGGCAAGAAGCCGTGCGAGCAAAATCAACAGATGCTTGAGCTTTGACCGAGACCTGGTATCCTGCTTGATCTCCTGAAGGAAACGAACATTTGTAAACAGGATTCTCTTGAACCTTCGAAAATTGAAAAGGTGAATAATGATGGGAATAGAGAGCGCTGAGAGGGCGAAAAGGAATCCGGGATAGACGAATTGCATACTAAAGTGCGAAGGTAGTAATTGTTATCAGTTATTGGATCATTGTGTTTCAGGTGAGAGGCAATAATTCTGAAATACTATTCAAAATTTCTCAAATACCCCCAATCCAAACAGCGCAAAATCATATTTCACCGGATCGGTAACATCAAGTTTAGAAAGGTTAGCAGTAAGTTCCTGCGTGGCTTTCCAGTCATTCTGTTTACGTTTTAACAGGCCCAGTTTCCTGGCTACACGCCCGGAATGCACATCAAGCGGGCAGGACAGGAGGGAAGGAGAAATCGTTTTCCAGATTCCGAAATCTACGCCACATTTATCCCGGCGAACCATCCAGCGAAGGAACATATTAATTCTTTTTGTTGCTGAGCCTTCTGCAGGATTGGAGAAATGCTTTTCAGTCCGTTTCAGGTGCGGCAACTCAAAAAATATTGTCCTGCATTGTACGATTGCATTTTTCAAATCCTTGTCTTCCTTTCGTAAGCCGGAATGGAAAACATTTTCCAATCCACCATGCTGAACGTAAATATTTCTCAAAGCTTTTAGAAAGAAAATGCAATCGGACCCATTGAATGTCCGGTGTACAAAATGATTGAAGCGTTGTAAATCGCGCGTTGTAAAGCCAATGATGAATTCATGCGGACTGTCATCCATCAGTTGCATGAGAGCATTTGAATTCTTTAAGATAGTAGTTCGTTGTCCCCAGGCAATGGTAGCAGTCAGGAATCCTGCAAGTTCAATATCTTCTTTCTTCGAAAAGAGGTGGGGAATGGAAACCGGGTCGGTTTCGATAAAGGAAGGGTTGTTATAGAGAAGGAATTTCTCTTCTAAAAAATTTTTCATCACCGAAGGTTTTCGTTGCCCCATGACAGCATATGGCGGCAACGAAATTAACGCTTACGGTGAACTTAACTTAAAACACTTAACACATAAATAGTCCCCGGTTTTTTGAATTGGGTGAACCGGGGTAACCAATTGGTTAATATTTTAATTGCATGCGAACAGCAAAACTGCGCTGATCGCGATAACGAATGCAAGTGCCAGATCGAGAATGAAAAGTGGAGACTTTTTCATGCGGCTTGTTTTTTAGATAATTTAGTTAATCTGAATTTTTCAATGCTGAAAGCTGATTTGCGTTGGATGGCTGCATGCGGATCGCAAATCATCAGGCTTTTTCTGATCATTGACAAAAGTTGCTTTTCGTTGAGTACGGTTGTTGGATGAATTTTTTCCATTTTATTGAGTATTTATTCTGATTTGTCGGTTTTGATTTGAAACTTGATTAATTCATTTTGTCGTAGGAGAGAAATTTGCGCGCATTTTCTGCATCCAATGGTTTCACTACATAGTCGATCACATTTGGATTCGAATAGGTCAAATCGACTGATTTCTGGTCATTTGTAGACGTTACCACTACGATGCTGCATTTCTGCTTGATAAACTCCGGCAATACGCTGAATGCATTCAGGAACTCCAATCCATTCATTCCCGGCATATTGAGGTCCAGGAAGATCAGTTCAGGTACTTCATCGAGGCGTTTTATATTTGAGAGTTCGTTTATCACGTCTAGTCCTTTAGTTCTGATATCTATCGTTTTTGCGAGGTTTATTCCCTTCATTATAATTTTCTCTACTTCCAGGTCAATTTCGCTATCATCGATTATTATTATCCTGCTGTAGCGTGGCAGTGTTTGTTGTCTTGTTTCATACCCCGAGAGGTCATTGCTTTTTGCTGTCATAAACGTTAAGGTTTTAAGTAGTTAGAAATACACTCAGTTAAGTGGCACAAAGATGCAGCGAGGCATACCCCTTGGAAAGGGACAAAACGAAACTAAATAGACAGTCAGGTACCACTTATGGCTAATGGCAAAAAGGCCAATAAATGACTAAATAGGCATTTTATCTAATTCCACAACTGGGAATAAATAATGACAGCGAAAAGTTTAATTTCCTCGATATTCAAATAATATCATTGAAAATCAATAAATTACATAAATTATTAATAAAAAGTTTGGGGCAATAAAATATTACCCCAACTTTGTATTAGTTTAGACATTCAAGATTTCATAAATCTTAATAGCTCCTCAAATGATCAAATTATTCATGTGTTTGTGAACATGAAACAGGATCAACACCATCGGATATGATAATATCATCCAAGGGTTGGTCTGCCTTATTTTGCAGAAGTAATGTTGATTTTAGCTTAGTATAATCTGAACTAGAAATTTGCGTTTTTCCGGAATCCAATATTGTAAATTGAATACCGAGCGAAATCAATAATGAAAATAATAACTGTGACATAGTGTATCTGTTTTTGTATTGTGTTAATTAAATTATACCGCAATATGACATCAAAACCAACTACAAAATGTCAAAAACTAGACAATACCTTACACTGCAATATACTTTAGATTTTACTCTAAAATGATTCAAAATGAATACCTTAAATAATCTTAAAAGCATTATTTTTAAACTAAAAAGAGAGGAAGTCAAATCTCTGATCAAATTCCAGCGGTATTATCAAGATAGTACAGATAAATCCAACGGAAAAGCTATTCAACTAGTAGAAAATATATTAACTGATCCGCAATGCACCGCAAAGGATATCCAAGTAGGTTTGTACGGTAGGGAAAATTATCATGCCTTCAATAAATTACTTAATCGTACTAAGGACAAGATTTATGAAGTTCTGCTCTTCGATCAAAACCTTTCAAAGTCATATTATTCCGAACGGAATCGTGTTGTATTTGAAATCAGAAAGAAATTAATGCAAAGCGAGGTCCTTTATTTACGAGGAATGACTGAAGAATTAGAAGCTTTTCAGAATAAAATTATTTCTAAAGCCAAAGAATATGAAGTATATGATAGTCTAATTGAAGCATTACAAGCGAAACAGCGTTTTATGGGTTTCCGCTTCGGGAAAAAGGAATTTAATAAAATTGAAAATCAAATTATTCTATTCGAAGAAAATAGAAAGGCAGTTCAAAGATCTAGAAGCTTGTTCACCAAAATTGGAGCCAAAATCAATCAATCAGAATCTTCAGATGACTATATTGAAGAATTAAATGAATCATTAAAAATTTTAGAAGAAGATTTCCAAAACACTAATTCTGCAACGGTGGGTTATTACTTTTATTATCTTCAGACTGAATCATTTCAGATAAATCACCTTTATGAAGAATCACAAATTATTTTAAACAAACTTTTAGAGTTGGTAACAAAAAATCCGTCAATTTATACTAGAGTTAGACATGGAGATGTTGTTATGAATATAGCTAATAATGAAATTTTAATAAAAAATTATGATAGTGCAATTCAAAGTGCAGTTCTTGCTACTACTTTTTATGAAGACAATTCTGTGAACCAGGATCTCGCAAAAGAACTCGAATTCTTTGCCAGGTTCTATAAGGGTGAAATTGATCATTCAGAAAAAATTCTTGAGGAAATTTATAATTCGTCGCGAATGAGTCATACCCCGTTTCTCTACAGCAAGAGAGCCTATCTTTTGGCTTGTATAAAAAATTTAAAGGGTGAAATTCAAAAATCAGATGAACTCTTAAGCGAGGTAAAGGAAATAGAAAAAGATAAGGAGGGATGGAATCTTGGGAAAAGAATCATGACAATTATTAATAAGATAGAGAAAAAAGATTTTGAAAGTGCAGATCTTAAGGTACTAAGTCTCGAGAAATTTATCAAAAGGATTTTAAAGTTTAGACAAGTAAGAAAGAGGGATATTACAATTCTTCGAATCCTATTAAAATTAATAAATGAGGGTTTTAACTTTGAAAAAGTGTACGAACAAAGAAAACGATATTTTGAATTATTGGAAAGTGATGATCCTGAATACAAATGGAAAGTTAAATCTCCGGAAATAATAATTTTTCATGAGTGGTTCAAGAAAAAAATACTTAATGGCAAATCTATTGAAGGCTAGTTTGAAAGAGAACGATTTCACTCCTTTAAACAATGGGTTGGTAAAAAATAAGTAGTATTATTATCATGATTTTAATCAGCCATTAAATATATTGAAATGACTCCAACTTTTAAATTATTGAAAGAGCTTTTATCGCGCTTGACCAAAAAGGAAATTAAACTATTAAAGAAAAAAATTACTTATAACCCAATTCAGGCAGAGTTTAAGAATAATAAAAGTAAGAAATTGGTTGAACTTATTCTAAATAAGCCTGATCTCTCCGAGGTTCAAGCATTAAAATATATTTATTCATCTGCAAATAGAATAGCATTAATCAAATTAGTAGAGAGAACGATTTTAAAAATTGATGAAATCTATATAAGTTTTGATTATGATCCAAGATTATTTAGTTCAGAGAGGAATTTTCAATATTTTATTCTTAAACGAAAGCTGCTGATTCTTCAAATGCGATTGTTGAGAGGAGTGGAATCCGACTTACCTGTTCATCTAGAAAAAATCGCAGTCTCCTCTAAAAAATATGAGCTTTACGATATTTTAATTGAGGTTCTACTTATGAAACAGCGTTTCACTGTTATTCAA
>JBDTTM010000179.1:0-8288 GCA_039930605.1 Bacteroidota bacterium | reverse complement strand
CGATTCCGGAAGATGAAGCCAAAGATCTTTACAACCGTTGCACGATTCCTTCTCCGGCACGCCCACTGTTCCAGGCGGCAACTGCTACTTTCAATACAAAATCCGAAACAGCTGTCAACACTGCAAATGAAACCCGCGGACCCCTTTTAATTACTGCCGGACAAAAAGATCACATTGCGCCACCGGTACTTTCCAAAGGTTCGTTTAAAAAATACAGCAAGTCACCGGCTGTGACGGAATTCATTTCATTTGAAAATCGCGGACACTCTCTTGCTATTGATCATGGCTGGAAAGAAGTCGCGGCGTATTCTTTGGAATGGTTGAATAAACATGGATTGTAGCAATAAAATATAGCAGCGTTTCAATTTCCTTCATCGTTGCAGAATAAATCCAATGAGTGATTTAGTTTCGTAAAAAAATCAATCGTAGTCACTGTGCAACGGTTTTTCCTGAATGAAGCCATTCGTCCGGTATGCACATTTGCCGGTTCATACCCCAATACTCCCCGTTCAGTAAGTTCTGCTTTCGTTTGTTTTAAAGGTGTGCCTTCTTTGCAGTTCAAACCTTTAAATTCTATCCAAATGAAAAAAAACATTTACTCACTTTTCCTTTCTGCAGCAATATTTATTGCATGCAGCAATCAATCAAATGCTTCAATAGTTACCGTGAATGTGCTTAGTTCCTCATTCAGCCCGGCAGATTTTACAATCAATTCCGGCGACACGATTATGTGGGTGTGGAATACAGGGAATCACACCACCACTTCCGTATCGGTTCCTTCCGGGGCAGCTATGTGGGACGAATTGATCAACCACAACTCAACGATTTTTATGTATGTACCTGTTGAAACCGGAAGCTATGACTATGATTGTACGTTTCATGTCAGCATGGGAATGATCGGGCATTTCACTGTAAACGGCTCAACCGGGATTGCAACAAATACAGCCGCATTGCTTCGGTTATCTGTGGCTTCGCCAGTGATCCGGGAGATGCGCGTTCAATACGAGATTCCCCAAATCACCCCGATTAACCTTGCTCTTTACGACATCATCGGCAATAAAGTGAAGAATATATTTTCTGCTACGCAAAATGCCGGCACCTATTCGCACACGGTAGATGTGATGAATTTACGCAGTGGAATTTACATGCTGCGGCTGGAAACAGGCGATAATGTACTATCTCAACGGGTGGTAATTGAATAGCAATTGAAATAAGTCAGCCGAAATTCCATTTCCTAAATCAAGATTCCCGGAAATAAAGCCGGAAGGAATGTATTTTTCATATAGAACTGGTGAAATACTTACCTCATTAAATACGCCCTTATTAAAATGAAAACTTTATACTGGAAAATCCTGGTTATAATTTGCCTATCAGCAGCAAATGAAGTTTCGGCTGGTTTAACTCCTGTTAAATCACCAATTACATTTTTGAAAAATAAAGGACAATGGCAGCCCGAAATTCTTTACCAGGGTACTGCTGTTTTTCCGAATGTTTATTTTCTGAAAAACGGTTTGTGCTTTGGGCAGTCAGGTGAAGAAATAGAAAATCCTGACGGGACAGACGATCACCCATACATGGTGTGGAATATGGATTTTCTGAATACAGGCAAGAACCTGAAAGTTTCCGGAACAGTAGAAAGGAAAAGCGTTGTCTCGTATTTATCCGGAAATGATCCCGGCAAATGGGTTGTTCAGCCGGAAGAATATCAGCAACTTTCATATCAATCAATATATGATGATATCGATCTTACATTCTATGGTGTGGACAAGAATCTTAAATACGATTTTATCGTTCACAAAGGCGGGG
Source organism: Bacteroidota bacterium (assembly GCA_039930605.1). Lineage (GTDB taxonomy): Bacteria > Bacteroidota > Bacteroidia > AKYH767-A > 2013-40CM-41-45 > JAPLDB01. Next base: position 6,482 of record JBDTTM010000179.1, on the reverse strand, counting down.
ACATTCAATCTATTCGTTCATCTTACAGGGGAATAAAAAATTTAACGGTCAATGCAAATGGTGAGCTGGAAATAGTAACACAATGGAATATACAAAAGCAACAGGCGCCAATTGCATGGCAAATGATCGGAGATAAAAAACAATTTGTAAAAATAAATTACAGTGTTGCGAATGATTCAGTTTTTGGATTTGAAGCTGTGAATGATTACAATAAAAATTATGATCTGATTATTGATCCTTTGTTCGAAATGGCATGGAGTACATATACTGCGGCAATTGGTTCAAGCAACAACCTGAACTATTGTTTCAGCAATGCAATGGATAAGGACGGCAACGTTTACATAACAGGGATGGTAGATGGAACGTTTCCTGTGACTCCGGGAGTTTACTCAGGAGCAGGTGCCGTGAGCCCGGATATTTTTGTTGCAAAATTTTCAAGTGACGGAACAACACTTTTGTACAGCACTTATTTGCCGGCTAATTCTTCTGAACATGGTATTGGCATTGCCGTGGATGATTCGGGCAGGGCGTATGTTACCGGAATCATTGACTTGAATTTTACAGGCGTTACGGATTATCCTTCTACACCAAATGCATATCAGCCGGTGCACAACACAGGGTCCGATGCATTTTTAACGGTACTGAACCCGGATGGAACCGGACTGGTTTACTCTACATTTCTTGGAGGCACTGGAAGTGAAACAGGTTATGGAATTGCATTGGGTACAAATGGAATTGCATACATCACAGGTAATACTTCCACTGGAAATTTTCCAACAAAGGCAACAGCTTTTTTTCCAACCGGAGATGATGATGTATTTGTTGCGAAGTTTGATATCAACCAAAGTGGCAACAACAGTTTGATTTATTCTACAAGAATCGGCGGTGGACCTTTTTCTTTTTGCAAGAGCAAAAGCATTGCGGTAAATAGTGCAGGCAATGCATTTATTACCGGAACGATGGGTTCTGGTTTCGGCATTCCTGTTTACCCAACTACAGCAGGTGTATATAATAATGTCTACAACACCGGACTGGACGGGGTGATGTCTTTTGTTACTAAGCTGAGTGCAAATACACCTGTCACGCTTGACTATTCTACATATTTAGTTCCTGGCACGGCCAATGCAATTGCAGTTGATTCGGCAACAGACGATGCATTTATTGCGGGAGCTACAAACACATTTGCATTTCCTGTTACAGCAGGTGCCTTGCAACAGGTTCATGGCGGCAACAATGGCACGGATGCTTTTGTGATCAGGTTAAACTCCACAGGTAGTGCACTTGTTTATTCAACTTTCCTCGGAGGTTATTGGGGAGACTTAGGTACAGGCATTGCAGTAAACTCAATCGGGGAAGCTTATATAACAGGTATAACGCAGGATTCATTTCCGACTTCTGCCGGAGCGTTTCAACCCAATGGTGCAGGCACGTATGATTTCTTTGTTGTCAATTTGAATGCATCCGGCACAGGATATGGGTGTGGTGGTTCAACCTGTGTCGGAGGCAGTGATGCCGATTACTCAGGAAGTTTCTATGATTATTCTTCACCACACGTTTCGCTTATTGATCATGGTGGAAACAATGATACCATTTGTCTCAGTTCTACAACTCACTCGCAGGATTTTCCGACGACAGCAGGATCCTATGAGCCATTGAAAGTAAATGGTATCGGCGACCAACCGGTATTTTTTAAAATGACTTGTGCGACATCTGCATTACCTGTTTCAGGATTCTTTGCTCCTGATTCAATTTGCCCGGGCACCTGTACTGATTTTACAAACATCTCACAGAATGCATCTTCCTATCAGTGGAGTTTTCCCGGTGCAACAATTTCTTCAAGTACCGATGTGAATCCAACCGGCATTTGTTACAATACACCCGGGAGTTATGATGTAACTCTCATTGCAATGAATGGAAGCGGCAATGACACTGTTACAATTCTGGGTTATATAACAGTATTTACTTCGCCGGCACCACAAGGAATTCAACAAAGCGGAGATACGTTATTTGCAAACCCGGGTGCAGTAAGTTACCAATGGTATTTCAATGGAAATATCATCAATGGAGCAACGAATTATTTATATATCGCATTGCAAGGCGGAGATTATAATATAGTTGCTACGGATGGAAATGGATGTGAAGTTGAAGCGGTTATTTTCAATGTGACAGCCAGTCTGGAGTCTACGGGGGATAGTCATCAGTTTATGGTATTTCCAAATCCGGTTGGAGATAAGTTGATACTTCACAACTCTTATTTCAAAAGTGAAGCAACGATTGATATTTCAATTTATAATATACCCGGTGAAATGGTTATGTCAGTTTCTTCGCTGGCATTTGGAGAAGGGCAGATCGGAGAGGCGGATGTTTCTCAATTAGCGCCGGGAATTTACCGGATTGAATTGTCTGATGGAGAAAAAAGATTCTCAGGAAAATTCATCAAACAATAACTTCCTATTAGTTCTTTTCCCTGTTGAGTACTTCAAAATATTCAACCAACTGTTCACCGTCCTGGTCTACAATGGTAATTTGATGCTTGCCGGGAGCAGGGCTCAATCCCATCTGGTGAAATCCTTTCGTGTATCCGATATAGTCATCATCGAGATGCCAATAGATTACTGCATCAGCCGAGCGGTGCACAACTTCAAAAATTGTTTTACCTGTTTTTCCATCGAGCTCGACAGGAACATAAATCTGGTTTGATTTTTTCGGATAAATAAATTCCATCACAGTGGATTTATTTGCAGCGTTGCAATCCTTCCTGTAAGGAGGCAGGGTTTTGTATTGGTGGTTCTTCGTTTTGTAATACCATTCCTGTGCAGGAGGTAATACAAACCACGGTAGATGAATCATGTTGGAAGGAGATTCACAATCGCTGTTCACACGCCACTTACCGGATTTATCAAGATGGATGAGTTGATGATTGGTACAGGGTACTGTTTTTAATCCCGCAGTCGGAACCCACATTGAATCAATATCATTGCAAATTTCCGCTGCACGGTGACCACTTTGTTTGCAGACAGGAATATAACTCATTTCGTCATAAGGTTGTTCGAACCATGCAGAAGGTTTCAATAATTTGAAAATGTCGAACATCACAGGCGCTGCAGTTGCAACCCCGATCAACCCGGGCCTTCCTTCGCCATCAGCATTTCCAACCCACACAGCAACAACATATTTGGGTGTGCATCCAATAGCCCACCCGTCACGGAATCCGAAACTGGTTCCCGTCTTCCACGCAATGCGTTGCGAAGAAGAAAAAAGTTTCCAGTTGGTTTCCATGTCAGGACGACTCACCTCTTCCATGGCATTGAAAGTACACCAGATTGAAGAGGCGCTGAGAATTCCTGTTGCATCAGGATTCAATCTTTCCTGGCTTTTAATTTTCTTTCCGGCAATATATCGCAATGGATGAAAATCATTTTTGTCGTAGCGACCGCTGTTTTGCCCGAAGTGATTCAATGTTCTTGCAGCGCTGGCATACATTCCGGCAATATCCCAAAGCGATCCTTCTGCACCACCGAGAATAATGGAGAGTCCATAATGACCAGCCGGTTGATTCAATGTTGTCATACCTGCTTTTTTTAAAACGAGATTGAATTTTTCAATACCATAATTTTGTAACATCCTCACTGCGGGAACATTTAATGATCTTTCCAGGGCTCGCTTGGCAGGAACGGCACCATCATATTCACGGCTAAAATTTTGCGGAGCGTAGCCTGCGATTTGTGTCGGAATGTCAGGTACAAGTGTCCCCGGTAAAAGTTCTCCTTCTCCCAACATGGCAGAAAATAAAAATGGTTTCAGAATGCTTCCCGTGCTTCGTGGTGCAGTAATAATATCTACATCACTGTCGAATTCGGCAGAACCTGCTTCCGAAATATTTCCTACGTAGGCAATTACATTTCCTGTTTCAACATCTGCAATCAAAGCTGCTGCATTGTTAATTCCATTTCCTTTTAATTCCTGGTGGTGGCGCGAAATAATATTGTTGACCTGGATTTGCAATTCCCTGTCTAAAGTGGATTTGGTTTCTGTCTGAACACCAGCTTTGTTCTTGAAATTCTCCAGGTATGTTCTGGTGAGAAGATGTGCGGCATAGCGTGGAAGTGGATGCGGCTTTTCGGGTAATGGTTCTGCCTTGGCAAGGTTACAAGCCACCGAATCAATTTCTTTTTGGTCACGCAATTTTTCCAACAACCGGTTTCTTTTTTTCTTCAATGACTCCATGTTTTTTCCGGGGTGAACCAATGAAGGGCTATTGGGTAATACTGCGAGCGTTGTAATCTCTCCCCATGACAATTGATTTTCATTCTTGCCATAATAGCGCCAGGCAGCAGCATCCAGGCCCACTACATTGCTTCCGAAAGGTGCTTGTGATGCGTACAGAGCCAGGATTTCTTCTTTGGAATATTTTATTTCCAGGCGTAGCGCCATCACAAGCTCGATGAATTTCTGTGTAATCGTCCGCGGTCTTCCTTTGTGGGATAAACGAATAACCTGCATAGACAAAGTACTCCCGCCACTCTTTACACTTCCTGATTTTAAATTCTGGTAGGTAGCACGGATCATTGCAATCACATCCACACCGGGATGCCGATAGAACCGCTTGTCTTCAAACTGGATAATTGCTTTGCTGAATTTTTCAGAAACATTTTTATTAAATGGAAATCGCCATTGACCATCTTCCGCAATGCGTGCGCCCATCAGGTTGCCGTTCCTGTCAGTAAGCACTGTTGATGTTGGTGTCACGAAAAGAGGATCAGGAAGACAGTTCCAGAAAAAACCGCATGCAACAATAGAAAGCAACAAACATATCCACAGCGATTTTCTGCGGAAGATTTTTTTTCTGACGGACATTATTTATTCAAACTCACCTCTTTGGGTGCAGGCCCTTCCTTGATAACAGAAACCCATTTTCCTGCCATGCGCGAACTGATAGATGCATCATACATTGCTTCGGAATAAACTGTTGGCAGGTAGTATGTACCGAGATAGCTTGCATTCAGATAAATGCGGAAGGTCTTTGTTTCTTTTGCTTTGAGGTCGAAGTAAGTGTACACGCGGTCATCACGGATATCCTGGTAACGCGGAACAGAAGTTTTAGAAGAAGTACCTGTATTGTCAAGGCGCGTATTCAGAATTTCCCATCCAGATGGAAAAATCTGTGAAAGGGCCATCTGTGCATAGTCACCACGTAATCCCGGGTTGGAAATGCTTACGTCAGCATAGAAATCAGTTCCCTGTTTTATTTTACTCACATCAATTACACTTCCATCCTGTTGTTTGTAATCGACTTTCATCACGAGATCGTTTTGTGATGAGGTTGGATCACCGGTTTTCGGTATGCCTGTCATCACCACTCTTGCATATAAAATACCCTTGCTGTTATTTGTGATCGAAACCGTTCCAGCTCCTTCTCCTTTTATTTTCATGTCGACTTGTTTCAATGGTAACTGGCTTGTTATATTTTGTGGCGCATTGGCATTCACAACATAAGTGCAATTCACATTTGATTTCATTCCCGACTTGCCAATGTATTTTGACATCGCCAGCAAAGTGTAAGCAGTTGTTTGTGTACTCATCCATTCTTTACTGCAAAGCGAAGTGCTCAGTTCTTTCATCAACGGAGTTGCTTTGTCGCGCCGGCCCATTAAACTCAGCGTTTCAAGAATGATTGACTTGTCTCTTTCATCAGAGCCATACGTATTATCAAGCTCCTTGTAATCTTTCACAACTGTGCTGAGGTTTTCGGTAAGTTGATTGGCCGCTTCCGGTTGCCCTGCCAATTGGTAAGCAGCGGCTAGGCACCAGCGTGCTGTGAGGGAAAGATTTTTATTTTCACGAAGCTTGTTCATGCTGCCCATCTCCGGAGATTTTGCAAGTGCCAGTGTATATAGCCTGTATGCCTGCATCAGTTCATAGCTTTCTTTTCCATGGGGATGCTCGAAGGATTTATTGTTGGAAACATAAGATGATGCTTTGTTCCGTTGGTATTTTTTCCACTGGTCAATGTATCCCGGAGGTAAACTATATCCTTTCATCTCTGCTTCCAGCAGGAAATGCCCGGCGTAGTTACTTGCCCATTCATCCGCTTCACCTTCTCCGGGCCAGTAAGAAATTCCTCCGGAAGGAACCTGGAACAATCGCAATCTGTCAATGCCGCCTTTGATATTTTTTTCAATGGCAGATTTTTTATCCGGAGAAATTTCCATCAGGTCTGATAAAAACAACTGCGGAAAAACTGACGATGTTGTTTGCTCTACGCATCCATAAGGATAATGAATGAGATAGTCCAGGCGCTTGCCAAGATTGAGTGGTGGAACCGAAGACAATTCCAGCATGCCTTTGTTGGTGCCATTCATGCCTGCAGTTTGGAATGCTGTCTGCCATGTTTGACCGGCTTCGAGGACGGTGTCTTTTACTTCCGTCACAGGAGGATTCGGATTCCTGACATCAAGTTCGATAGAAGTTTCTGATCTTTC
>JBDTTM010000178.1:0-8292 GCA_039930605.1 Bacteroidota bacterium | reverse complement strand
AAATCACAGACGCTAACTTCGAAGAAGTAGTAATGAAATCCGACAAACCCGTATTGATTGACTTCTGGGCAGAATGGTGCGGACCATGTCGCATGGTAGGACCAATTGTAGAAGAACTTTCCGTAGAATATGAAGGAAGAGTCGTTATCGGCAAAGTTGATGTGGACAGCAATCCGAACATCTCAATGAATTTCGGTATCAGGAATATTCCAACATTGTTGTTCTTCAAAAATGGACAGATCGTTGACAAGCAGGTAGGCGCAGTCCCAAAAGGAGTGCTTGCAGGCAAACTGAATGCGCAATTATCCTGAAAAGGAGTCAATATAATATCTTACCGGGAGCAAATAGCTTCCGGTTTTTTTTTGTTTTTTTTCAGGAACCGATATAGCCAGCCTGATTTTTTTCAGTTAATCCGGGAGCCACCATCAGACGCGTATATGAAGTCAATCACTATTGCTGCTGCATTATTATTCATTCAATCTTTCTGTTTTTCACAGGATACCACACGTACTGCGATTCATTGCGGGGCTTTCATTCCACCAGATCCATTTGCACCAAATTATGATTTTGTTAGCGTTGGCTTTGGACTTGGGCTTCGTGAGAATTAGGAAATTCGTGGCATCATTTACCTGATACCCCGTCCGCTTGCGGCGGGGTAGTTCATTAAATATTTTTCTAGTATTTAATTCACAATTATCGGGATGTCATCAATGCATTAAAGATCACCGCCAAAATGATTGAATGAACTTCATCAAAACAAATTTACATACAGATTTTCCACGATTTAATGATGTCGGCAGCCTCAATTTCTGCCTTTTAATACTGAAATTATTTTTTACCTTTGGATTGGATTTAGCTCTCAATCTTTACATTTTCCATAGGTTTATTTTCAAGTGTTTCAGTTTATGAAAAAATCTGCATTCATCTTCATGGTCTTCTTTTGCCTGATCTATTCCGTAAAAGCACAATTGCCGAAGTTGCTGAAGGATATCAATGTTTCAGGCCCCGGACTTGATATTTATGATGGGGTGCTCACAGAATACAATGGCAAAGCATACTTCAGTGCGAATGATGGAATTGCCGGAACCGAACTTTGGGTTACCGATGGTACTGACGCTGGAACAAATGTCGTGACTGATATCTGGGTCGGGTCAGGATCGGGATTTCCCAGGGGGCGAATTGTGTACAATGGTTTGATTTATTTTTCTGCATACGATCCGCTCCACGGACAGGAATTGTGGGCGTCAGACGGAACCGGGGCGGGAACATTTCTAGTGAAAGATATTTATCCCGGAACAAATGGCAGTGGTGCAAATAATTTTGCCATCTACAATGGCCGCTTGTATTTCAGTGCCAGTGACGCCATACATGGCAATGAACTTTGGAGCAGCGATGGTACAGATGCAGGAACTGCTTTGTTGAAGGACGTGAATCCCGGGACAGCATTCGGATTCTGCTCCGGATTTATTGTGCACGATGGAAAAATGTATTTCACCGCAAAAGATGCAATTCATGGGTATGAACTTTGGGTTACCGATGGAACTGAAATTGGAACCCACATTGTGAAAGATATTTATCCCGGGCTGGGTGACGGGTACTCTTATGCACAGTGGTGCGAGTACGATAATAAATTATTCTTCAGTGCAAATGACGGTGTTCATGGATTTGAACTCTGGGAAACCGATGGAACAGAAACAGGAACAGAACTGGTGATTGACCTTTACCCGGGGTCCGGATCAGGTTATCCTTCCCGCATTACTGTTTTCAATAACGCCATGTATTTTCCAGCGTCTGACAGCACAAATGGAAATGAATTATGGATGTCAGATGGCACTGCTGCCGGCACCCAAATCGTAAAAGATATCAGGCCAGGAACAAGTGGAAGTTTTCCTTCAGGCATGTGTACGTATAGTGGAAAATTATTTTTTCGCGCAAGTGATGACCTGTATGGTGCTGAGCTATGGGCAACGGATGGTACCGGGGCAGGAACTCACCTCGTTAAAGATATCATGCACGGACTGGCGCCTAGTTTTCCGAGAAACCTGATTGCATACGGAGGTCAAATTTACTTTATCGCTGTACAGAGCCAGGCTGAAGGATACCAGTTATTCAGGTACAACGATTCTACAGGTATATCTGAACAGGTTGTTCCGCCGACATTCCTGCCAAATGCATGTACCGACAATGACATGGACCAGTATGCATTTCCATGTGTTGCTTTGAATATCCTGTTTTTTACTGCCACTTATGATTCTCTCAGCACTGAATTATATAAAATACAATCTTCCACCATTGGAATCAATGAGCCGGAAGACAATATCGCTTTTTCCATTTTCCCGGATCCTGCAACATCATCGATATCGATTTCATTCGATGGCGGAATGAGGAATGTTGAAGCAATCGTTTTTGATATGGAAGGAAATGAATTGATGCGAAAAGAATTTAATGACAACATGATGCTGGATGTAAGTCATTTTGCACAGGGGATTTATGCAGTTCAGGTGATTACTGCAAAAGGTAATTATCTTAAGAAATTCATCAGGGAATAAAAAATTTAATAAAATAATTTCGAAATGAAACAACTTTTGCTATTTCTCACTGTGGGATCTTTGTTTTGGATTGCTGCTTGCAAGCCGGACAAACAAAATGATATTACAACAGATATTCCCGTAACGGAGCAGCAGGTACTGGATGATTTTGCCAACGTAATTGTGAATCCCAACTACCAGGATTTGCAGCAGAAGGCAAACGAACTGAGACTAGCAGTGGTTACCCTGAATGCCTCATGCATCAATTCAAATTTATACGCCGCGCAATCTGCATGGCGCGCTATTCGCGTTCCCTGGGAGCAATCAGAAGGATTTTTATTTGGCCCTGTTGAAGATTATAATTATGACCCTGCAACAGATTCATGGCCGGTAAATACAATTGAATTGGATTCTCTGATTGCAAGTAACAACACGCTTACACTCGCTGATATTGATTCCCTGCAGGATGCATTACGCGGTTACCATCCTATTGAATATCTTTTGTTCGGCGTTGGTGGAAGTCGTGATGCTTCTGAATTGTCGGTAAGGAAATTACAATACCTCGTTTCCCTCACTGAAAATCTTTACAACGTAGTTACACAGCTTCGCAACGACTGGGATCCAAATCAACCAAATAATTTTACAGCACAACTGGTGACTGCAGGGCAGGGAAGTGTTCGTTTTGCAACCAGGAAGGATGCATTTCTCACCATTGTGGGAGCCATGGAACATATCTGCAACGAAGTGGCAAATGCAAAAATGGAGGATCCTTTGGTCGCACTTGATTCTTCGATTGTGGAATCGCAGTATGCACACAATGCAACCAGTGATTTTACAAATAACATTGTTGGATTACAAAATGTGTACATGGGAACTTATGGTTCAGGATCCGGTCATTGTCTTCATGACCTTGTAGTTGCAAAAAGTACTTCACTGGACAATGATATAAAATCACAGATCAGCATTTGTATAGCAGGTTTACTAAACATTGATACCAACTATGGTCTTGCCATTTATACCCAACAGGGTCAAATTTTTGCCGCACAGCAACAGATCAATATTCTGCATGATAAACTTGATTTGCTGAAACAGTTTGTTGAGACCAATATCACTGACTGAGATGTACAGCCCAATAGCTGAATAATTTCAATGAATAGAATTCTTATTGCTTCTTTAATTTTTGTGGCAATTGTTGCGCTTTCCCAATGCCGAAAGGCGGAACCCTTTGATGAAACGCAATATGATGAGCGAATGAGTGGCGGAACGCAAACTGCTTTTGACGGAACATCTCATTCTTTTTCGCATGTATTTACCGGGATAAGTGAGTATGATGTGGCATTGCATGGGGCCGGAGATGCCGGGTTCGAGCAATCTTTTATTACTGCACCAGCAACACGCAATAGTGGTTTGGGTCCGGCTTATAACAATGTTTCCTGTTCCAATTGTCATCACAATGATGGTATTGGTATTCCTACTGCAGGCGATGCACAATCCAGTTTACTGATTCGTATCAGTGTGCCGGGTATTGATGGGCACGGAGGTGCTATGCCTGTGCCTGGCTATGGTACACAGGTTCAGGATAAAGCCGTTTTTGGAAAATTACCTGAGGCAAAGGTGAATATCACCTACATAAATCATTCTTATTCTTTTGCTGATGGAGAGACTTATGAATTGCGCGAGCCATTTTATTCACTCACCGAATTATATACGCCTATCAACGGGAATTATATGTTGTCTCCGCGACTTGCTCCACCGGTTTTCGGTTTGGGATTATTGGAGGCCATTCCGGAAGCAGATATCATTGCATTGGCTGATATTTCAGATGCAAACCATGATGGTATAAGCGGAAAACCAAACTATGTCTGGAATCCCTATAAAGAACGGAAGGAACTCGGTCGTTTTGGATTGAAACTGAATACCTCCAGTATTCTCGTGCAGGTTGCTGCTGCTTACAATAATGACATCGGCATTACCTCTTATGTTTTTAAAAATGAAACTTCGCAAGGCCAGCCAAACCAAAGTGATGGAATTAATGATGATCCTGAAATTACCGATAGCATTTTGAATGCAGTGAAATTTTATATGCAGACATTACAGGTTCCCGCAAGGAGAAATGTAACTGATGCGCAGGTGATAAAGGGTAAACAGATTTTCAAAGAAGCAAAATGTACGAGTTGCCACCACGCTGATTTTACAACTGAAGTAAATGTTGCATTCCCTGCGCTGAGCAACCAACGAATACATCCTTATACGGATATGCTGTTACATGATATGGGCCCAGGACTTGCAGACAACAGACCTGATTTTGATGCCGACGGAAATGAATGGCGCACTTCACCTTTGTGGGGTGTGGGTCTGTTTGAAGCTGTTAACTACCCTGCATATTATCTTCATGACGGAAGAGCACGTACGCTCACAGAAGCCATTATGTGGCATGGTGGAGAAGCGCAGCAATCAAAGGAATATGTGGAGCAGCTTTCAAAGGCGGATCGCGATGCGTTGATTAAATTCCTGCGATCATTGTAATCTAACAACTCCGCCGTTTACCTTCATTTCCTGTTAGATACAAGAAGTTTTTATGGTAGACGGGCATAAGAGAAGTGTTGTGAAAGGCGCAACGTGGAGGGTAATAGGTACACTTGATACCATTTTCCTGTCCTATGTTTTTACCGGGTTGATTGGAACAGCGCTAAAGATTGGCGGCATCGAACTGTTTACAAAAATTTTTCTTTTCTACCTGCATGAGAGAGCATGGGGACGCGTCACTTTTGGAACAAAAGAGAAAATAATAAACGGAAAAGTCAAAAAAATCGAACTCCACTCCAGGAGCATTGTCATAGGAATCAGCTGGAGAATAATCGGCTCATTGGATACCTTCTGGATTGCTTTGGTTGTAAACAGTGATTCTTCAAATGCAGTTCAAACGGCATTTTATATCACAGCAACAGAAGTGTTCACCAAAATATTTTTATTCTGGCTTCATGAGCGTGCATGGACGAAAGTAAAATGGGGCAGGCGCTAACTGGTTCCCCGCTGCAAATCTGAATTTCCCTTCTCCACTTTTTCTTTGAGCTTTTCTTTGAAGGCCGCTACACGACTCAATACTTCAGCATCAAATGCGCCGATAATTTGAGCAGCAAGAATACCGGCATTTTGTGCAGCGTTAAGTGCAACAGTTGCAACCGGAACGCCATTTGGCATTTGCAGTATTGACAAAACAGAATCCCAGCCATCAATGCTATTCGATGATTTTATCGGAACACCGATCACCGGAAGTGGCGTGAGAGATGCAGTCATGCCCGGGAGATGAGCCGCCCCACCGGCACCGGCAATGATCACCTTGAGTCCGCGCGCAACAGCTGTGCTTGCATAGTCAAACATCTTATCAGGCGTTCGGTGCGCGGAGACGATTGAAATTTCAAATGGAATCTGAAGGGTCTCCAGAATTTTTGCTGCTTCATTCATGATAGCGAGATCAGAATGGCTCCCCATTATTATTCCTACTTGTGCTTTTTCCATTTGCGAAAATTAGAAACTTTGAATTCCTTTTGGAGTTTTTTGTTAATTGTCTATTGTCTATTGTCTATTGTCTATTGTTTATTTTTCTTTATTTTTTGCCAACTACCAACTACCAACTACCAACTACCAACTACCAACTACCAACTGCCAACTGCCAACTGCCAACTGCCAACTTTCTTTTTTACGTCATTACTTTAATTGTCTCTTTTACTAAAACAGCTTTCTTTCTTGCCTCTTCGATTGATCCAGCTACAACGGTTACGTGTCCCATCTTCCTGAATGGCTTCGTATTTTTCTTTCCGTAAAGGTGAATATAAACCCCCTCTATGGCAAGTGCTTTTTCCAGCCCCTCATACTTTGCCGCTCCGGAATGATTTTTTTCTCCGAGCAGATTCACCATCACTGCCGGTGAATTGATCGCCGTGGAACCCAAAGGGAGATTCAGGATTGCGCGCAGGTGCTGCTCGTATTGAGAAGTCACGTTGGCTTCAATGGTATGATGTCCGCTATTGTGCGGCCGTGGTGCCATTTCATTTACCAGGACTTCTCCATCTTTCGTAACAAACATTTCAACGGCAAGTACGCCAACGATTTTCGAAACTTCTGCTATTTTTTTTGCAATGCCTTCTGCTGTTGTTGCAATCTCATTTGAAACCGATGAAGGAGAAAACAGGAATTCAACCAGGTTTGCTTCCGGATTAAATTCCATTTCTACAACAGGGAAAGTTTTTATTTCACCCGATTCACTCCTGGCAACTATTACTGCTATTTCTTTTTCAAATGGAATGTATTTTTCCAATACAGATGGTTCATCAAAGCCTTTTTCAAAATCTCCGACAGAATTCATTACCTGCACCCCGCGACCGTCATAACCACCCCTGCGAAGCTTCTGAACATATGGCAGAAAATTTTCCTGTTCAGTTAACTGCTGCTTGTTTTCGATGAGATGAAATTCCGCAGTTGGTATTTTGTTGGTCCTGTAAAATATTTTCTGCGCGCCTTTATCCTGAACCAGCTTGATGATATGTGGTTGAGGGAAAACTTTGACGCCTTCTTTTTCCAGCGCCTCTAATGCTTCTACGTTTACGTGTTCGATTTCTATGGTAAGGAGGTCAACATTTTTACCGAATTTATAAACGGTATTGTAATCTTTAAAATCACCAATACTAAAATCATCACAAATATTTTTACATGGCGCCGCCGGGTCCGGATCCAGTACAGCATTGCTGATATTGTAGTCTGTGGCTTTCTGAAGCAACATCCGTCCAAGCTGACCGCCTCCGAGAATTCCCAGCGTTAGGTTATTATAAAAATTTTTCTTCATCTTTTGGCTGATACCAATTACCTTATTACTATTTACCTATTTACCTAATTACCTAATCACCTCATCACTTCATCACTTCATCACCTCTTCCACACCCTTCTTATGTTTCCACCTCCTGTGCGTCCACAGCCAATATTCCGGCGCAGAGCGAATGATGCTTTCATTGATGTGGTAAATTTTTTCAGTGATTTCGTTTTCTTTCGTCTGGCAGGGAGTATCCGTCACAAGTTCATACGTAATTCGGTACTTTCCGCGCTTTAGTTTGATGATCTTTCCATAAATAACCGGGAAATCATATTTCACTGCATAACGTTCCACGCCAGTCATCACTGATGTGTCCTGGTTCAGGAATTTCATCCAGTGACCCTTTTTCGGATTACTCGGACTTTGGTCAAATATAAATCCGTACGAGCAGGTTTCGTTTTTATGGTCTTCAAAATATTGCGCAACTTCTTTCACTGACATCAACGTCAATCCGAATTTGCTTCTAGTGTCCTGAAATTTTTGATCGAAGAATTTACTTTTCAGTGGCAGGTAAATACCAAGTGCTTTATGTGAACTATGGCGGATGAATGCCACTGCCGGCCATTCCCAATTGGCATAGTGACCGGTGCAGAGTATGACACTTTTATTCAACCGATAATACTTATCGATGAGTTCCGTATTCACGGGTTCTACCTGTCGCTGGAGTTGTTTTTCCGAAATTGAAAATGACTTCAGACCTTCTACAACAACATCACAGAAATGCCCATAAAATTTCCGCATAATCACATTTAACTCCGCTTCAGATTTTTCAGGGAATGAATTGCGGAGGTTTTCCCAAACAATTTTCTTGCGGTAACCAAGAAGGGAATACAGGATAAAATATAAAAAATCAGAAATCAGGTAAAGGACTGGTAACGGCAGCCAGGAAATAGGGAG